>JBDSAR010000466.1:0-12507 GCA_039922035.1 Chthoniobacteraceae bacterium | reverse complement strand
GCGGCTTATGGCTTGGCGAGCGCCGGAAGCGCGGTGGGGATCATCGCCTGTTTTTTCTTTGGCTGCCGGGCGGAAAGGGGTCGCGGATCCGGCGGACTTTTCGGCTTCGGCTTGCCGATGGCGGCGGGCAACGTCACGAGATCCTCGTAATTCTGCGGGGCGAGAACGACCGACTGTCCCGCATCGAGACCGGATTCGACGACGACGGTCTTGTCGTTTGCGAGGCCGAGAATGACTTCGCGGGCTTCGATGCGCGATCCTTCGAGGAGCACCATGCAGAAAAAGCGTTTGTCGCGTTCCATCACCGCGGGCAGCGCTACCTGCACAGCCTTTTCCAGATTCTGCACCTCGATGGCCACCTGCGCCGTCATGCCTGCGCGCAATCCCTCGTGCGGATCGTGGATCTCGATCTCCGTCGCGTACTCTTTGAACGTGCTGTAGGCGATCTGGCTCGGCAGCGGGTATTCGCTGACTTCGCGCACAGTGCCCTGCATCTCGGTGCCGGGAAATGCGTCCACCTTGATGCGCACGTGCATGCCGATTTTCACCTTGTCCACGCGCGATTCATTGATGCGTGCCGTCACCTGCATCCGTTTCGGATCCGGGAGGCGGATGATCACCTGCCGCTCGCGGACCAGCTTGCCCTCGGCGATGAGCGGCTCGCCGGTGGTGTTGCGGGGATCGTTCGCATAGACGACCTGGCCCGAGGTGGGAGCATTGATGATGCATTTCTGGATCTGCGTCTGAATTTGCGTGAGCTTGTCGTTGTCCAGCGCGTGGCTGTTCTCGCGGGACTTCAGCCGTGCCTCGGCGATTTCGAGGTCCGCGTTCAGCTTGTTCAGCGTCTTCTGCTTCGTGAGGCGGTGCAGGACGTCGAGCTTGGTGCGGGCGCTTGCGAGTTCCTTCCGGCATTTTTCCACGGAGAAACGGTCGGCCTCGAGTTGGACTTCAGTGACATAGCCGCGCGAGGCCAGCCTCTCGCTGTAGCGGACATATTCCTCCGCACGCCGGAGGTTTTCCTTCGCCACGAACTCCTCGCTCTCGAGCGCCTGCTCCTCCTGCAGGAAAGTGCCGGACTCGTATTCCTTGAGCGCGAGCCGGGCGGATGCGACCTCCGCCTGCGTCTCGACGACGGATGCGCGGCTGGTGTTGCAGGCGATCTGCTGCTGCACGAGGTCGGCCTTGAGCGTTGAATCATCGAGCTTCACGAGGAAGTCGTCCTTGTTCACATAGGTGCCTTCCGCGACGATCTGGATGATCGCAGTGCCGAGCGAACCGCGGCCCTGCACCTCGCAGCGCGCGTCCACGTTGCTGGAACTCTCGATTTCACCGCGCTCCACCACCTCCTGTTGGAACGGCGCACTCGTTACGAAGGCAGTGACCGGCGGTGCCTGATCATTGCTCCAGGTCTGGATCTTTTTTCCCCGCTTCAGGAAAAATGGGCTGCTGATTCCGACGAGCAGCGCCACAACGACGGTCGCCTTGAAGGCCTTGCTCCGCAACCACGCGCGCGTGGGTTTCGCTGTGGCGTCCGCCTCTTTGGAAAAAGGTGCGGGAAGCTCCTCGTCGCCTTGCGGATCAGGGAAAGTGGGGCTCGTTGTCTGGGTGGAACCGGCGGGCATCTTATCTAGGGAGACGGGGGTCATTGATTTAACCGTTGAGCGGTGAGTTGCTTGGGAGTTGCCGCCGCGACCGTTGCCAGTCTGGCGAGGCGATTGCGAATTGCGCCTTCGGTGATCGTGCCCGGATCCACCCACTCGCCGTCGCGATCGAGCCGCATCGTGCCGATTTCAAAATCGAGCAGCATCCGGATGACCTGATAGCTCACCCAGACGCTGAGAAAGTCGTTCTGCGCGCCGAGCAGATCGCTGAGCGCGGAGACGAGATCGCGTGCGGTCGTCGCGCCGAACTGTGCGGGCGCTCCGGGGCGCGGCGGTTCATCGAGCCGCAACCGTGCGAGATCCACCTGCGAGATGGCAATCTGCACTGCGTCGCGGCGCAGCTCAAAATTGAGCTGGCTCAGCTCGACGATCCGCAGCGTGTTGCGGAGACTGAACTGCACACGGTCCTCGAATTCGGTGAGGCTCCGGCGCGCCCGCTGGTAATTGATCAGCGCCTCGCGGTAGTCATTGCGCTCGATGAGGCGCGTGAGCGGGCTGTCGAACTGGAGCCCGAACTTGAGGCTGCCGTTGCGGCCATCCATCCGCGTCCAGTCGTTCTTGATGCTGCCCATGCTGCCGTTGGCCGTGAGATTCACGCTGCTCATGAGCGCATTCGCGTTGAAGCCGACCTGCCGCCAACTGTCCACGAGCCGCGCACGCGCATTCATCCAGTCGAGCCGGTTGTCCTGCGCGATTCCGAGGGCGCTTTCGGGCGTGAGATCCACCAGCGGCAAAGTGAGCGTCTCGAGTCGCGCGGCGGTCTGGTCGAGCGAAAGTGCGAGCAGCAGTCCGGACAGGCCCGATGCGAGTTCGCTCAGCTTCGCCCGCGCGGGTTCGAGTTCGAGAGTGCTGATGTCATTTCCGTACGCGCGCAGTGCGGCGAATGCGCCGTGGACATCCTTCTCCATCGCCGGGAGGCGTTGCTCGAGAAGCTTCACCTTTATCGCGAGTTTCGATGTCTCGAAACGTCCGGGCTCGATGCTCAGCGTCGCGAGATCCTTGCGTCGTTGCAGGCGGACAAGCTGGCGCTGACGCTCGGGCAGGTTCCTGCGCGCCTTGGCGAGATCCGCGCCCATCTGCGTGAGCTGCCTGCGAAATGGCGCTTCAAGTTCCAGCACGCTGTGCAGGTGCGTGCGCAGTTGCTCCTTGTCCGTAATCGCCTCGCGGTTCCTCACGATTTCAAGTTCGTCGCTGAGCAGCCGGCTGATCTCGGTCGTGGTCTTGTCCGTCAGCGCGAGGCTGTCGAGCAGCGGATCTTTCACCAGCACGGGCAGGCCCGGCGGCAGGCCGAGGTCCA
This sequence comes from Chthoniobacteraceae bacterium, assembly GCA_039922035.1. Taxonomy (GTDB): domain Bacteria; phylum Verrucomicrobiota; class Verrucomicrobiia; order Chthoniobacterales; family Chthoniobacteraceae; genus SXWH01. Next base: position 9,549 of record JBDSAR010000466.1, on the reverse strand, counting down.
TCTTGTAGCTGTCGAGCCGCGTCTGGTACGCCGCGAGCGTGGACAGCATCGAACTTTGCCCGCTGTAAAGTGCCTGCCGCGCCTGATCCACCTGCAGTCGGCTGGGAATGCGCCCCGCGTCGAATGCCGCCTCGAGTTGATCGAGACTCTCACGCAACCGCGCGACATTACCTTCGAGATTTGTGATGCGCTGCTGTTCCTCGAGCAGTCCCATGAGTCCGTCCGCGCGCGGCGCCCCGATGGTGCCTGATGGCGTGCCCGCGATCAGCCCGAGCCCCGAAGCTCCGACCGCGCCGCCTCGCGACGGACCTTCGCCCGCGCTGCGCCCGGCCGTGATGCGGATGTAATACCCGTGCTGGAACTGCTCCGTCTGCCGCACGTTTGCGAGGAGCCTGCGCTCGGATTCGGTCAGGTGTTCGAGCACACGCGCGCGGCCACCGAGCCGGAGCAGCGGCTGCACGAGGCTGAAATTCAGAAGCGAACTCGCCGACGTGATCGTCGAGCCGTTGAAATCCCACACCAAAGTATTTGCGAGCCCGGCGATGAGTTCGCCGCCGCCAGCGGAAAGCCATCGCACGCTGCCATCCGTGATTGCGGACGCCTGGCGCGGCGCACCTTTGCCGGCTTGGATTGCGCCTTTCGTCGTGTATGTCCCCGCGCTGCCGAGGGAAAATTGCGCATCGAAGCGGAACCGCTCGAATGTCACGTCGAGTGCGGAAAGGTAGAGATCCTCGCGCTCGGTCTGGAAATCGCGCGAATTCTTCAGCGCAATCTGCACGGCGCTGCGGAGATTCAGCATCACATTCCCCGCCTTGTCGCGCGGCAGCGTCGCCATCCATGCATCCGAGGTGGACGGAATGTCGCCTGCAGACTTGCGCCAAGCGGCGGGCCCGCGCTTTCCATCCACACGCTCCATCAGCTTGTGCGATTCGGGATCGTCCTGCGGCATCGGCGGATGATCGGGATCACCGGGATCGAAAAGCCGCGAGTCCGCCGGTGCCTGAACGGCGGGAGGTGCGACCGCCCAGCGGGGATCGGCGGCCTTTTCCGAGATCAGCCGGTTCACCTCACGATCGGCGCTCTTTCGATAGTACGCGCGCGTGCAGCCTGCGATGGAAGCGACGAGCAGCGCGAGACCGGTGCCCCACGTCGCGGCGGGATGACGGCGAAGAAACGGCGGTCTGGTCATTCCAGATAAGCCGCTACGGCGGGAGTCCGTCCGACCGCGCAAAAATCGAATTGGGAATGCTGGACGGAAAGCGTCCGAGGAGGGGGAATCATGAAAGTTTTGTGACGCCGGTATAATCTCAGCGTGGGGGATTCATTTGACCCGCAGATGATGTCAGAGAAAGAACCGCCGGTGGCGTGCTGCTCCACGCATGGAGGCCACATGGCATGATTTGCCGGAATGATCGCCACCTCGCGCGCGTGGCATTCGGCGGACATCGGCGACACGCCCTATCTACGTGCGGACCGACGGGAATCTCTCCGCGTTGCGGGAGGCGAAATAGAGTCGGGTTTCCGCGGGGTTGTTCGGATTGCAACGGGCGGCTGACTAAGAAATGCAAAGCCCAAGGCTGGTTTCGGAGTGCCCCACACAGATCATCCATTCACCGGGAATTGCCCCGCCTCACAGGAGCCGAGTGTGACCGGCAGTTTCAGCCCGGCGCGGGGTGATGTGATGCGCGTGGGTTCGACGCGGCGCGGCTTTTTGCAGACGGGACTGGCGGGACTGGCGGGACTTTCGCTGCCGAAACTTTTGCAGCAGCAGGCGCTCGCGGTGGCGGTGGCGAAGGCAAGGGGGAAGACGAACGTGATTCTTTTCTGGCTCTCCGGCGGGCCGAGCCATCTCGACATGTGGGATCCGAAGCCGGATGCGCCGCGCGAGATCCGCGGGCCCTTCGGCCACATCCCGACGAAGCTGCCGGGCGTGCATGTCTGCGAGCATCTGCCGCTCACCGCGCGGCTCATGGACAAACTCACGCTGATTCGCTCGGTGGACTGCAGCGCGAGCAATCACACGCCGATCACCATGCAGGCGGGCAATCCGCTCGCGCGGCGCACCGATGACGGCAAGGACGGCGGCGGCTGGCCCTCGATGGGATCGATCGCCGCGAAGTTCCGCGGCCCGAATGCGCCGGGGATGCCGGGCTACATCGCGCTCGCACCTTCGCTGAAGTCGGACATCTGGGGCGCAGGCCACATGGGCAGCGCGTTCGAGCCTGTGGACGGCAAGGATCTCGCGGGGCGGCTGGCGTTGCCGGAAGGAATTTCCATCGAGCGGCTCGGCGACCGGCGCGGACTGGCGGACAGCCTCGACGCATGGAAACGGAAGCTCGGGACGAACGCGGCGATCGCCTCCGCCGACCAATATACGCAGCAGGCCTACGATGTTCTGCTCACGGGCAGTGCGCAGCGCGCATTCAATCTCGACGAGGAAAAGCCTGCGCTGCGCGATCTCTATGGACGCGACAGCCTCGGCGAAAAGGCGCTGCTTGCACGGCGGCTCATCGAGGCGGGCGCGACGTTTGTCACGGTGAGCGGCGCGTGGGGATATTTTGATCATCATGGCGACAACGTGCAGTGGGGTGGCATCGAGAAAGGCCTCAAGCCGTTGCTCCCCGTCGTCGATCGCACGCTGCACGCCATCGTCACCGATTTGGAGGCGCGCGGGCTGCTCGACAGCACGCTCATCCTCATGATGGGCGAGTTCGGACGCAGCCCGGTCATCAATGCGCAGGCCGGACGCGATCACTGGCCGAAGGTGATGTCCATGGTCATGGCTGGCGGCGGGCTGCGACACGGCCAGGTGATCGGCAGCACGGACAGCAAGGGTTACGACATCGAGAGCCGGCGTGTGGGCCCGTCCGATCTCGCCGCCACCGTTTTCCACCACCTCGGCATCGATCAAAATGAAGCGTGGATCGATCCGCAGGGCCGCCCGAGGCCGATCGTCGCCGAGGGCGGGAAGGTGATCGAGGAACTGCTTTAGCGTCCGCACTTCGCCGAACACAGACCGGAGGACATTGCCGAGTTTCCGAACGTCTGCAGAGCGGCTTCACCGAACTATGAAATACCTCCTCCTCGTCGCTGCGTTCTGTTTCGCCACGGCTCTTTGCGCGCACTCCGCACCGCTGCTTCATCCGAAGGCGGCACCTCTGCCGTTCGCGCATCAGGGGCCGTTTGTCACGACGGCGGATGGCGGTGTGGTGTGCATGGATTCAAAGAACGCTCTGCGCAGTGCCGACGAGGGTCGCACGTGGACGAGCAGCGCGCTTTTTGCACAGCCGGAAAAATTCAGCGTGAGCAACGAACGCGCGCTGCTGCGCACCCGCGAAGGCGTGATCATTTCCGCTTGGATGAATGGCGCCGAACGAAAGGAGCCGAAAGGCTGGCGGTGGGGCGACAAGGACGTGAGCTGGCGGGATTTCGTGCTGCCGACATACACGTGCCGCAGCGCTGATGATGGAAAAACGTGGGAGACGCCCGTGAAACTCAGCGAGCCGTGGTGCGGCTGCATTCATTCGCTCATCCAGATGCGCAGCGGACGCATCGTGCTCGTGGGGCAGGAAATCATCCCGCAGTGGCGCCATGCCACGGTGATGTTTGTGTCCGACGATCTCGGCAAATCGTGGCAGCGCGGAGACACGCTCGACTACGGCATCGGCGCGCACGATCATGCGGGTTCCATCGAGGGTAGCGTGATCGAGCGCAAGGACGGCACGCTTTACCTGCTGCTGCGCACGGAGTCCGGCTATCTGTGGGAAGCCACTTCGCACGACGGCCTGAAGTGGGCGGGCCTGAAGCAGTCGCTGATCAAATCCGTGACCTGCTGCCCGCAGCTCGCGCGTCTCGCCGATGGGCGCATCGCGCTGCTGTGGAATGCGCCGCCGCGCCATGCGCCATCGAGCGGCAGCAGCCGTGCGGAACTGTCGCTGGCATTCTCGGACGATGAGGCACGCACTTGGTCAAAGCCCGTCATCGTCGCCGCGGACTACGCGCCTGGCGGCCGCGTCTCGTATCCCTACCTCTACGAGCGCAAGCCGGGCGAACTGTGGATCACCACGATGCAGGGCGGCCTGCGCATGAGGCTCCACACGGCCGATCTCGCCGGCGGTGAAATCCCGGTCTTCAAACCCGCGCCTGCTCCCGAGCCGAAGCCCGGCGGCATCGTCATGTTTGGCGACTCCACGACCGCCGCCCGTCCCGGCGCGGTGCAGAAAGTGTATTCCGTGCGTGTGGGTGAGGCATTGCAGGGCATCGGCTCCAGCCTCGCTGTTCACAATGCCGGCATCGGCGGCAACACCACGCGCGATGCGAGGAAGCGCTTCGAGCGCGACGTGCTCCGCCATCGGCCAAGGGTGATCGTGATGCAATTCGGCATCAACGACTCTGTCGTGGATGTCTGGAAAACTCCGCCTGCGACCGGACCGCGCGTGGCGCAGGCCGAGTATCTCGAAAACTTGCGCGCCATGATTTCCGCCGCGCAGCAGCAAAAGGCCAAGGTCATCCTGATGACGACGAATCCACTCCGCTGGACGCCGAAGCTCAAGGACATGTATGGCAAACCGCCCTACGACTTGGCGAAGGAGGACGGCTTCGACTCGCCGCACCTCGCCGCGTTCAATGACGCCCTTCGCAAGCTGGCCGCGGAACTCGGCCTCCCGCTCGTGGACGTGCGCGCCGCGTATCCGGCTTTTGCTGCGAAACATCAGGCCACGATTGACGGTCTGTTGCTCGACGGCATGCATCCGAACGATCTCGGCCACCAGCTTGTGAGCGAAATGCTAGTTCCCGTGATCCGCGATACGGTGCGCTAGTCTTTCCCGGCATCAGCGCCCCGTCGGATTCGTCGCGTGGAGTGTCTGGGCGCACGCTTTTCTGATTTCCATCACATGCGCGTTCAGCTTCTGTCGCGCCGTGTTTTCCCCGGCACACATCCGACTGCTCTTCCGCCAGGAATGAACCCGCTTTTGCTCCTATGCTGCGGGATGGTGATCGTCGTCGGAGGAATGCTGTGGCTGCGCTTGCACCCGTTCCTGACGATGATGGCTGCAGCGTATTCGGTGGCCATGCTGACACCGACCGATGTGCTCCAGCACTTTGCTGATGCACGTGTCGCGAAGCGCGAAATCACCGAGGCTGCTGGGGAAAAATTCACCACTTCGACTGCGGCGACACGCGTGGCGGATGAATTTGGAAAGACCTGTGCGAGCATCGGCATCCTCATCGCGATGGCGGGCATCATCGGCGAAGGGTTGCTCGTGTCCGGCGCAGCGGAGAGCATCGCGGCAGCGGCCCTGCGCTGGACGGGCGCGAGCCGCGCGCAGTGGGCGTTTTTTCTCACCTCGTTCATGCTCGGCATCCCGGTCTTTCCCGCGACGGTGCTGTGCCTGCTCCTGCCGATGGCGAAGGCGATGTCGAAGCGCACCGGGCGTGATTACCTGCTTTACACCCTCTGCATCGTCGCCGGCGCGACCATCACGCATTCCCTCGTTCCGCCCGCGCCGGGCCCCGCGCTCGTCGCGAAGCAGCTCGGTGTGAACATGGGCTCGATGATCCTCGTCGGCATCCTCATCGGATTCGGCGCGGCGCTGTGCGGATATTTCTTCGCGCGGATCGCGAACCGCCGCCTGTCGTTCGATCTCCCCGTCGAAGTCGACGCGAAAACGGATGCGGAAAATCATCCGCTTCCACCGCTCGCGTTCTCGCTCGTGCCCGCGCTCCTGCCGCTCGCACTCATCGGGATGCACGAGGTTTTCCGGGATGATCCCCGGCCCTTCGCCGCCGTGTTCCGGACAATCGGACACACCGACATGGCGTTGCTCATCGGTGCCATCGCCGCGCTGCTGCTCGTCGTGCGCTATCGTCCGCGCGAAGGCACCACCAAAACCGTGCAGGCCGCGCTCACGCACGCCGCGATGATCGTGCTGATCGTCGCGGCCGGCGGGGCATTCGGCGGCGCACTCCAGCAGACGGGAATCGCGGAGGAAATCGGGCGCCGTGTCGGCACTGCGCAGGCACTCGCGCTGCCGGTCGTGTGGCTCGTCACCGCGCTCGTCCGCACCGCGCAGGGTTCCGCGACCGTCGCGATGATCACCGCCATTCCGATCGCAAAGGCCTTCCTCGACGCGGGCTCGCCGATCGCCGCCGTTTATTTTGCCGTCGCCATCGGCTGCGGCTCGAAACCGATCCCGTGGATGAACGACGGCGGCTTCTGGGTCGTCGCAAAAATGTCCGGCATGACCGAGAAGCAGACGCTGCGAACGATGTCGCCGATGATGACTCTGCAAGGCGTCGCCGGACTCGTGCTCACGATGCTCGCCGCGTGGCTCATCCCGCTGCGTTGAAACACATAAATGACGGACACGGACCGATCGGGAATAATCGCTAAAACCCAAGGCGAATCCCACAATCTGAAACAACCCCTATTTGAGAGAGCCCATCCCCTGTAATTCAGAGCACATTTTGATCGTAGCCTCGGGAATGGGCAACAATGGATTTATTCCCAGCGATCTGAGCAAGGATTCGTTCCTTTTCTAACGTGAGCGATGTGATGTACGACTGCCTGCGCCGTTCGGTAACAATAGAATCCCGCTGAAATTGGACAAACGCGTAAATGCTGAATGCGATCCAGACGAGGATGATTACCGCAAGTACTGCGTAATTCTCGACTTCCTCAATGAGAGGAGTTTCGGCCTTGCCGAAAATGATACCGAAGAACAATGCTGCACAACTGGCGAAGAAATAAGGAACCATGTACGTCTCGCTCTCGCTTGGGGCACCGTTCGGTCCTTTCCATTCGGGCGGCACATACACCGGCGGCTGGCTCATTTGGGCCATTGGCTTGCCACTTAACGATTTCATCGGCACCGATGGCGGATACAATTGGGCATTGATCACTGCGAGTTCTTGCTGGAGTCGAACCAAAGCCAGTTCAGCGGCGGTTCTGTCAGTTCCAGTTTGGACGCGGGAGATCGCATCGGAAATCAATTTGAGGGATACGGTGCCACCGCGGCGTTGAACGATCTGTTCCGTGCCGCAGTAGCCACAAGCGAACCGTTCCATGTCTGGCGATACATCAAGGGCAGCTCCACAACTCGGGCATTTGAGAGTAAGTGTTCTGATTTTTTCGTTCATCGGGACATGCGAGCGATACGCAAAGCGGTTGGCTAGAGTCGCTCAAGAATCTTGGCGTTGGGATTCTTGCCTTTCTCGGTCTCAAATAAGAATCCGCGCTGATCGTCTGACCACGCCGCACAATAAGCAGAACCATCGAGAACGTGCCCACTGAAACTGAGGTGGTTGATGGCGAAGCGGCAGCGATAACCGCCGCGAGTCAAAAGAAATGGCACAACCGCGGAAAACTCCAGCAAGCGCAGATTGTCGCCGGGGACAGCGACTGGAAGCAAAGTGTCATGAAGGAGCTGGTTCCGGTCATCATAGACCATGAGAAGCCGGCCGTCGGAAAGGACGCGGCGGATGTGGTAGCCGGCGGGATGCTCGCAGAAAGCTGCACAATCTTTAGCTGGGCCGAGTTTGGCGGTGGTGCTGTCAGATTGCCATTTGTGAAGCTCGGATTCGAGGCAATAGCTATACCACAGTCCGAGAGCACCAAGCCCTCTGAACGGCGGGTTGCTGCAATCTAGGATTTTGGTTTGTTTGTATCCTGAGCCTTTGTTCATAAAGTGCGGATGAAAATTTCGGTGTTTTTTGGAGCCGCATCCCGGGATGTGTTCAGTCGGCATGGCGCAAGGAAGAGCGTATTTGGGATGAAAGCCGCCGGCTATTTCCCATTCAAGCCCAGATTCTAGTCGGCACTGCGGGCGGGGTGCCCGCGCTCCCGTTTCCGCGCGCTGTTCTGTCTGGCGCAATCCGTTTGGGCGATGTCATAAGCTCGCGCCGCATCCGCATGACATCCCGCCTCACTCCCGAACAACTCCGTTCCTACCGCTGGTTCGGGCCGAACGATCTTCGCAGCTTCGGCCATCGCTCTCGCGTGCGGCAGATGGGCCTCGCGCCGGCCGACTGGGAGGGCAAGCCCGTCATCGCGATCCTCAACACATGGTCCGACCTCGTGCCGTGTCATCTCCATTTCAAAATCCTCGTCGAGCATGTGAAGCGCGGCATCCTGCAAGCGGGCGGGATGCCGGTCGAACTGCCAGTACTCGCCGTGAGCGAGACCTACATGAAGCCGACCGCGATGCTCTATCGCAACCTGCTCGCGATGGAGACCGAGGAGATGCTCCGCTCGCAGCCGATTGACGGCGCGGTGCTGCTCGGCGGCTGCGACAAGACCACGCCCGCGCTCATCATGGGCGCGACTTCCGCGGCGCTGCCATTTATCTTCGTCCCATGCGGCCCGATGCTGCGCGGGAACTGGCACGGCCAGGTGCTCGGCAGCGGCTCCGACGCGTGGAAATTTTGGGACGAGAAACGCGCGGGCAAAATCAGCGAGGAGGAGTGGTGCGAGATCGAGGACGGCATCGCGCGCTCGCACGGCCACTGCATGACGATGGGCACTGCGGCGACGATGACGGCCATCGCCGAGACGCTCGGCCTCACGCTGCCCGGCGCGTCGTCCATCCCCGCCGCGGACATGTCGCACTGGCGCATGGCCGCGGAGTCGGGCCGGCAGATCGTGGAGAATGTGTGGCGCGATCTGCAACCGTCCGCGCTGCTGACTCCCGAGTCATTCCGCAACGCGATCATCGCAGACATGGCGCTCGGCGGCTCGACGAATGCGATCATCCATCTCATCGCGATGGCCGGTCGCGCAGGCGTGCCGCTGCCGCTGGAGCTGTTCGATGAAATTTCGCGCAGTACACCGCGCCTCGCCGACCTGCGGCCGTCGGGGAGATTTCTGATGGAAGATTTTTTCTACGCAGGTGGACTGCGCGCATTGCTCGCGCAGATTTCCGACCTGCTGCACGGCGATGCGCCGACTGTGAACGGAAAAACGCTGCGCGAAAATCTCGCCGGTGCGCAGATTCACAATCCCGATGTCATCCGTCCGCGCGACAAGGCGATCTCCGAGGAGGGCGGCACGGCAATCCTGCGCGGCAACCTCGCGCCTCGCGGGGCGGTGATCAAACACGCGGCGATGGAGGAACGGTTCATGAAGCACACCGGCCCCGCGGTGGTGTTCCGCGACTACAACGATCTTGCCGCGAGGATCGACGATCCCGCGCTGCCGGTCACCGCGGACTCGGTGATCGTGCTGCAAAACGCCGGACCCATCGGCGCGCCCGGAATGCCCGAGTGGGGGATGCTCCCGATACCGAAAAAGCTGATCGAGCAAGGCGTGCGCGACATGCTGCGCATCTCCGATTCGCGAATGAGCGGCACGAGCTACGGCGCATGCGTGCTGCATGTCGCGCCCGAGAGCGCCATCGGCGGCCCGCTCGCGCTCGTGAGCGATGGCGACTCGATCACGCTCGACGTGGCCGCTCGGCGGATCGACGTAAACATCCCCGACAGCGAACTCGCCGCCCGCAAGACTGCATGGAAGGCGCATCCGCCGCACGCGACCCGCGGCTTCACCTCGCT
>JBDSAR010000465.1:0-6660 GCA_039922035.1 Chthoniobacteraceae bacterium | reverse complement strand
GGCGTTTGATCTCGCCTTTTGCCTTTGCCAACCGATCCGGCCAGACAAACGCCGGGGCCTTGGTCGAATCATAGCCGGCCAGATGGCCGGTCAGACGCGTAACTGGCTTTGTGTACTTGAGCACTGTATCACCAAACACTTCGCGACACATGGCGGCCAGACCCGGATCGTATTCGATCAACAAGGCGCGCGTGTTCACATGATTGTGGTCGTGGTCATTCACGCGGTTGTTGTCAAACCACGATTGCACGCCCTCGGCGAAGTATTCGTGATGATTGACGCTCGCATACTTGCCCTTCCACAGCCCTGCGGCCATCGCGCGCCGGTAGGTTTGCTGCAGGCGATGATCGAACGTCGGATCCACATTGACCATGCCTCGCAGATGGATGCAGTGGGCAAACTCGTGGATCAGGATGCACTCCGCGGAGTAAGGATCGCCCGGATAGCCGAGCAGGTTCTCCTCCGCGCTGGAGCAAAAGGGATCGCTCTGGCTCCCACCCGTGCCCCGCGCACGGGCATCCCAGTATTCCTTCGGATTCTCCTCGCCCATCTGGGGAGTCCTGTCTTCCGCGAGATGCGCAAACTCGGGCAGATCCGTCGTGAACTCATGGTGCGCCATGATGCACATCCGCGCTCCGCTTTTGATGAGCGCAGTGCGGACATCGGGGCGCTTCTCCAGCATCATGTTCACGAGATACGCCGCCTCCTTCAGCGCGTAAGGATTCACCTTCGCAGAGGCCACGATCGGAAAGCCATTCGCGCTCACTGCCTGCGTGTAGAAGGCAGGCACGCCATCCTTGCTCGGCGGGTCAAAGCGAACGCCCTGCACCGCCACCTCGCTCGTGACGATGGACTCCGAGCGGTCCTCACGACCGACCAGCGCAAAGCGATGCCCGAGCGTCGTGGTGATTGGCATCTCCTTCCCCGGTGCAAGGGAACCATTCGGCACCCGCTCGCCCGGCGTCTTCAGCCAAAAAATATCGAGCGGTTGCCTGCTGCCATTGATGATCTGAAGCACGGGGCGCGACTGCTCTGCTGCATCGGCATGGCCCAGCGCAAGGCCGAGCAGGGCGACGATCATTGGAAGAAGGATTCGATTCACGCGCGGTTCGGATTCGGTCTATGGCCGTGTTACCCGATGACGACAACCGGTTCTCCGAGCACGTCCATCTTCGGCGTGATGCCGAGGCCGGGTGACTTCGATGCGGCCATGCGGCCCTGCTTGCGCTGCGGCGCGCCGTCCGCGGTGGAAACGGTGACGTAGCTGTTGAAGTCCGTCGTCGAGAAAAGAAATTCCACCGGCGTGCTCTGCGCGAGGTGCGCGATGGCGGCCGTCGCGATGTCGCCGCCCCACGAATCCTCGAGGGTCATCCCGATGCCCATGCTCACGCAGAGATCGCGCGCCTGTCTGATTTTCGTGAGTCCGCCGAGTTTGCTGATTTTCAGATTCACCACGTCCATCGCGAGGTCAGCCTTTGCGCGCAGCAGGATACCGATGTCATCAATGTTTTCATCGAGCACGAACGGATGCGGAATCTGCCGTCGCACCGCGAGGCACTCCTCATACGTGAGGCACGGCTGCTCAATGTACACGTCCACGTCGCGGACGGCCTTTGCGATGCGCACGGCCTCGTGCTGCACCCAGCCTGTGTTCGCATCGGCCACGAGCCGATCGCCGGGCTGGAGCTTCGCGGCGACGGCAAAAATGCGCGCGATGTCCGTGTCCGGATCGCCGCCGACCTTGAGCTGAAAACGACGGTAGCCCTCCGCACGATAGCTCGCGACTTTCGCCGCCATCTCCTCCGGCGACTCCTGTGAGATGGCGCGATACAGATGCACATCCTCGCCGTAGCGCCCGCCGAGCAACTCGCACACCGGCATCCCGCACGACTGGCCGAGAATGTCCCAGCACGCGATGTCCACGCCGCTCTTCACATACGGATGCCCCTTCAGCACCGCGTCCATCTTGCGATTCAGCTTCGTCAGTTCGCGCGGATCTTCACCGAGGAGATGCGGCCCCAACTCGCGCAACCCCGCGCGCACGCCCTCCGCATACGCCGGGAGATAAAATGGCCCGAGCGGACAGACCTCGCCGTGACCGGTGATTCCCGCATCCGTTTCCACACGCACGATCGTGCTGTCGAAAACGGTGACGGATTTTCCGCCGGACCATTTGTAGGTGGTTTCGACGAGCGGGAGTTCAACGCGATACGCGAGGATGCGGGTGATTTTCATGAGGGAAACGACGGCGGTTCTTTGACCCGTTGTGCACAGACTTCTCCTTGCGCGCAACGCCGCACGTGGCCGGCTCGAAGTGCCCGAAAGCAAGAACCCCGGCACACGATCACGCCCTCACGATCTTCCGGGGCTCAGGGCTCCTGTCCGTCTCGCAGCTTTGCTTTGGCACCCTCCGTCGCAGACATGACCGCGCGCATTTTTTTACGGAGAGCCCCGGCACCGAATGGCTTGGCCAGGAATTCACAGGGAGGTGCGAACGGCTGCTCGGGCGGAGCACCTGACATCACAATGATCCCGGCTGCCGGAAATGCCTCGTGGAAACGCTTCGCCAACTCATCGCCCAACATGCCGGGCATCCGGTAATCGGTCAGGAGCATGTCTATTTCCGGAGCTCCCAAGGCCGATATGGCACGCAGGGCTTCTTCGCCATCCGCTGCCGCCACGACGCGGCATCCGAATGCCCGCAGCATCGCGCTCACCATCTGGCGCATTGGCAGTTCATCATCAACCACGAGGATGGCACCCAAGCCATCCGGGCACGCGGATTCCGTATTCCCTGTGAAGTCTGCAATTTCGGATTCATCCATTTGTCATTAATGGCCTCGAAGCATGAAGGGATGCTGAAGCCGTGATGAAAGTTTCATTAAATGAGGATGCATTGCCCGTGCAGGGTGGTGCGTGAATGGCGCTCACACGCTGCGTGCGCGCTTGCCCAAGTGCCTATGGCCCCACTTCGCTCTCGGCGAGCGCCGGGGTACGACGCCTGCGGATTCCGGAACGCGTCTCTACCCGCTGCGCCGGGATCCTCACGAGCGCGGTCGTCGTGCCATCTCCCTCGTCGAGAAGTCGGATGCTGCCGCCGTGCGCCTGTACAATCCATTGCGCGATGTTGAGACCGAGGCCGCAGCCCTCGGTTTTTCCCTGCGCATTTCTGCCGCGCGCGAAACGGTCGAATACGTGCTCGATCATCTCCGGGCAAAGGCCTTCGCCAGTGTTCGTGATTTTAAGATCCGCGACGCCGCCGGTGTGACGGAGCGCGATGCGAATGGTCCCGCCGGGCCGGTTGTATTTTGCCGCGTTGTCCGTGAGGATGAGCAGGAGCTGCCGCAGGCGATGCCGATCGCCGGTGATGATGTTGCCCTCGCACGCTTCGAGCGCGACCGTGACCGAGTGCGGTCGCGCGAGGTATTGCGCATCCTCAGAGGCTTCCTCCACCAGTTCGGAAAACTGCACAGGCTGCTTTTCGAGCTGCACGAGGCCGGCGTCAGCCTTCGTGAGCAGCGTGAGCGAATCCACGATCCGGGCGAGACGCTTCACTTCGTCGAGCTGGGCGGCAATCTGGGTGTTGATCCATTCGGCCTGCGCGGTCGGCAGGGACTTCTTCTCGCGCAGTGCAGTTTCGAGATGTGCGTGCATCACGGTGAGCGGCGTCTTGAGTTCGTGCGATGCGTGGAGTGTGAACTCGTGAATGCGCTGGAATGAGGCGTGGAGCCGCGCCGCCATCGCGTTGAACGCAGCGGAGAGCCGGTCCATCTCGTCGTCCTTATTGCTCAGGGGCAGCGGATGCAGAAGGTTGTGCGAGTCCACTTTTTGGACGGCAGCAAGCAGCGTCTTGAGCGGAGACAGCACGCGGGCGATCCACCACCAGCCGAGGCCGAGCATGACGGGCACCGCGGCGAGAAAGCAGACGGTGAACAACTCCGCTTCCGTGTCGTGGTGAATGTCCTTGTATCCCTTGGCCGCATACTCGGACGGCTCCTCGATAAATTCGTGGTAGCCGAGCCAGGTGACGAGCACGAGCGAGACCGCTGTGATCGCCGCATAGCCCTTGCCGAGCCGCCGGACAATCGTGGTCACGCGCCCTCCTTCATCACGTAGCCCTCGCTGCGAATGGTGTGCAGCAGCTTCACTGCGCTCCCATCATCAATCTTGTCGCGGAGCTTGCCGATGTACACATCCACGAGATTCGAGCCGGGATCGAAGTTATAATCCCACACCTTCTCGAGAATCATCATCCGGCTGCACACGCGGCCTGGCGAGCGCATCAGGAATTCCAGCAGGCGATACTCGCGAGTTGTCATTTCGATTTTGCGACCCTTTCGCTCGGCAAAGCGGGTGATCGTGTCGAGCGTCAGATCGCCCACGCGCAGCGTTGTGGATTTCACATCTGCGCCGCGCCGTGTGAGTGCGCGGATGCGGGCGACAAGTTCCTCGAGGGCAAATGGCTTCGCCATGTAATCCTCCGCACCCGCATTCAATCCCTCGACCTTTTCGTTGAGCGCTCCGCGGGCCGAGAGGAGAAGCACGGGTGTCTCAATTTTTTGCGCACGCATCTGCTTGAGCACGCTGAGCCCGTCGCGCCCGATGAGCATGATATCGAGCACAACCGCGTCGAACGGCGTGTGCTCGATCGCCGCGAGCGCCTCGTCGCCATCGCGGATCACATCCACCGCGAAGCTCTCCGCCTTCAGCGCCTTCGCGATGAAGTTACCGGTCTTTTTGTCGTCTTCGACTACGAGGATTCGCATAAGTTCAGTTTCAACGGAAGCGTTTGGGGCGCAAGTTTCAATCGAGGCAAGGATTGAGATCATAGTGGTTGGGTTGTGCAATTGCGAGGGAAGCCTGAGTCTGAGAGTCGTGGGCAGTCCATTGGGGGTTCATGATCATGGAACGACTTGGGCCCGATAGAACCGGCGCTCTCGCGCAGGAGCGCCGCCAGTGAGAATAAGCAGCAGTCTCATGGTGAAAGTTACGGATGCACGAGGCGGAAGAACCGTGTGCCTGTGGGATTTGAAATGGTGGCCTGGCTAAGTCCGCCACCTGTGCTGATGGACAGGCCGGACGCCGCCCAACTGCCCGGGGTGAGATCGGGACTTTCCTCCAAGCCCCAACCTCCGGCGGACGCGGGCCATGAGAGTCCCACGGTGCGGGGCGCATCACTGCCGATGCCAACGTTGGGGGCAAAATTCGCCACAAGATTGCGATTTGTGGTCGCGGAAAATGAGTAAATCGCGTCGCTGCCGACGACGGTACCGCCCTCGGTCCAGCCGGTGAACCGGTAGCCGGTGGCCGGCGTGGCGACGAGGGCGACATTTCCACCCGTGGCGTAACCGCCTGCCCCGCTCACACTGCCGCCGGGCGCGAAGGACGAATCCGCGGCGACAGTGAATCCCACGGCGAACTCCGCGCGCAGATTGCGCTGCGACAGGATGGTGAAGGCGTAGGCCGGCGAGGTGCTCACGGGCACGCCGGCTTCGGTCCATTTCACAAAGACGTAGCCCGGTTTGGCAGTGGCTGCCGCGGTGACATTCGCCCCGATCACGTAGGTGCCCGCGCCGGTGACGGTGCCCATCACGGAGGAAGGACTTGTCACCGTGAGCTGATAGGTGGGCTGAAAGTTGACGATGAGTGTGCGACTGGCGGTGGCGGGGAATTGATAGAGTGCGGACGTGCTTACGATTGCACCGGCATCCGTCCAGTTCACGAAGGTGTAGCCCGTATTCGCGCTCGCGGAAAGCGTCACGGTTCCATCGAGCGCATACGTTCCCGCACCGGTGACGCTGCCGCTGTTCGCCGACGATGGCGTGGCATCGATCAGGTAGCTGGTGGGTGCGGCGGCACTGAGCGTGATGGCCAAATCCCCCGCGCGATTGGAAAATGGCGCGCCGGTGGTTTCACGGAAGTGGACGCTATTGCCACCTGCGCCGATTGCGAAGCCCCAGTTGAGCGGATAGATCGCCTGCGATGCCTCGATCTGAATCCAGTACGTCGTGCCGCCAACCGCGTGAAAGGAACTCGGGAGCGTGACATGGTAGTCGTACATCTGCACGCCGCCGAACACACCCGCCGGAGTCTGGCTCGCATTGCCGGTGATGGTAACTTTTTTCAGGACAGGAGTGGTGAAGTCCACATAGAATCCGTTGGCCGTGGAGGCGTAGAATTTGATCACGAACTCCACCACGGGATTGGACGCCACGAAGAACGCGGGATCGAAACCGCCGCGCCAGCGGACGTCGGTGATGTCCTGCGTCGTGTTCAACGCGAACTTTTCATAGGCAAAACACTGGCCGTCGATGCCATCGGGCGTGAGGAACGCGGAAGGAAGGATCGTTCCCGATGGGTTTGGCGGCAGCGAGAAGACGATGCCGAGATTCGTCGCCGTCGGCGTGAAATTGGCCACGAGATTGCGATCTCCCGCCACGGTGAAGGTGTAGAAGGCGCTCGCGCTCACGGGCACGCCGGCTTCGGTCCAATTGACGAACGTGTAGTTCGGCGACGGCACAGCCTCGACCGTGCGTGTGCTGCCATTCAGGAAACTGCCGCCGCCATTCGTGGTTCCGCCGGTGGGAGGCGACGACGCCGTCGTGATCACCGAACCCGTGGAGAAATTCGCGACCAAAGTGCGATCGCCCGTGACGGTGA
>JBDSAR010000464.1:0-4677 GCA_039922035.1 Chthoniobacteraceae bacterium | reverse complement strand
AAGATTTCCGTGAGCACCTGATCGCGATCATCGCCCCACTTTTGCAGGAAATTTCCGCCGTATCCCGGCACCGGCTGCGAGGTGAGCGTCCGGAGATATTGGTAGAGTTCCTTGTTGCGCGCGATGCCGTCGTAGTCCGTCTTCGGGCTCGTGGAATCCTGCCGCTGAAAATAGAACGGCATCGAGGGCTTCGCCGTGCTCTCCGGCCCCGCCGAAGTGCAGAAGGCGGCGAGCGTGTCGAACGTGGTGCGCAGCGCCTTGCCTGTGTTCACCGGCCAGAGGCTGATGCGCGGCGTGCCGAACAGGGTCACCTCCGGCGAGCGGCTGTTTGCAGTGAGAAAGAAACGCGAGCGCTTCAACTGGTCCCGGAATTTCGGAAGCGTGGAACCCGCGACATTCGGATTTTCCGGCCGCGCACCTGCGCCGGTGGGCGGTGCAAAAAGGAACTCGTCCATATTCGCATAGAGCCGATCCGAATCGAGCGTGATGCGGGTGGGATCGCTCGCGGTGGCCCCCGCCGGAATCGCGCGCGTGCCCGCAAGCGTGCCGCCCGTGCCGAGACGGGGGATGATTTTGTAGATGTCCTCCTTTTGGAGCGAGCTCAGTTTCACGCCGGGGAAAAGGACCGGGCTCAGCGCGGTGGTGAACGGGTGTCCGGGGAAGCGCTGGTATTCAAACTGCGCTGGCTGGAATTTTCCGTAGTTCAGATCCTGGATGGTGACGGCGCGCGGCGTGTCCCACGGCGTCGGCTCGCCGGAGGTGTTCACGTTCAGCTTGCACGTCTCGTCATCCGTCCAGAATGCGATGCGCCCGGTGATCGGATTCGTACTGCTGGGCCTCTCCGGGCTGCCCACGGGGAGGGTGGACCAGTCGGCCGTGAGCGTGCCCGTGCTGCTCGGTGGAGGCGTCGTCAGCGTGCCGTCGCGCAGCACGTAGATCCACCGCACGGGCATCGGAGCGGGATTGCCCGTCGCATCGTCTGCGGTGGTCGCCGTGGGATCATCCGACGCGTGGATCACCGGCCGCCCGGCACCGCCCTGATAGCCCGGGATGCCCCCCAGATCGAAGCCCTCCACACCGGCACCCGCCCCTGAAACAGGAACCAGCGCGAGCGGATCCAGAATCGGGTAGGCCGCTGAAAATGTCCGCGCAGAATCCGGGCGAACGATGAGGCCCGCAGGATCCTCGACGAGCACGGGCTGGTTCAGGTCGGAGAAATGCGCAGGCTGCGCGGGCCAGTTCGCCGGCACCTCATTGCCGAGCTTTTTGCTGATGCTCCACGCACTGCCGGGCGGCGTGACCATCGTATCCGAGGAATAGAGCTTGAAGATCCGTCCGAGGGATCCGCTGTCGGTGTACGTGCGGATGAGGCCGGGCTGCGTCGAATACGTGAGCCGCGCGCCGCCGCCCTTCGCCGACGGCACCGACGGCGGGATCTCCCAGCTCCGCGTCCCGTCGGCGATCTGGCCCATCACGATATTTGTCACCATGTCCGCAAGCTGCTTCACCGCGATCACCGACTCGTAGCCTGAGGACTCGCGGCGGGCGGATGTGGCCGTGGCGAAAAATCCGACAATGCTCGCCGCGATCAGCACGATGAAGGCGAGCGACAGGACGAGCGCGACCGCCCGGCGGCGCACTGGCTTTCCGGCTTTCAGTTGATTTGTTCCCGGCTCCATTTTGCCGCGCGGATGTGGATGTTCGTGGTGAAAATCCGGTGACGCACACGGAGTCCGGCGAGCGTGGCCTCCAAGGTCGCGAGATCGCCCGCCACGTTCTCCGTGTTTGTAAAAAGATTGGATTTGCCGATCTCAAATACGTCGGCCTTCGTGGAGTCGAGATCGAGCTTCTCGGCGGACTTGTCATCGATCGCGACCATCGTGAGCTGCACCACCGGCGGGAGCTGGTTCTTCGGGTTGAGCAGCGGGTTCGTGTGCGTGCGCGTCGAATCGTAGCTGAAGTCCGGCGCGAGTGGCGAATGGGTTGCGTTCGTCTGGAGCGGCAGTTCCTCCGCCTTCGCGAGGCGCGGCGTGACGATGAACGCGATCACATTTTCCGCGACGACACGCTTGGGCACCGTCGTGCCGTTCACATCGTCCCGGAACCAGTCCGTGCCGGCGTAGGTGCTCGCGCGGTTCGGGGCCGCCGGCGTGCCGCTCGTGAACCGATAGCTGCTGAAGCTCTCCGTCGGCTGCGAAAATTCCATGAGCCGGAAACGCCAGCGCACCGGGATCCCGGCATCGTTGATGAACTGCGGACGCTGCCCCGCGTCGTCGCTGAATTCGGCGAAATAGCCGAGGGTGTTCAGCGCATTCGCGAGGCCGGAGTAATCCGCGCTGCCAGTCACACCCAGCGGCGCATTGAAAAACGCCGCATGCGTGACCCGCGTGGCGGAGCCGCTCGTCCCGAGCAGATCCGCCGCGCTGCCTGCGATGAACCGCAATTCGCTGCGGCGGGCGTACCGCACCGGCACCGGCGGGCTCGCGGTGTTGTAATCGTAATCCCAGTACGTGTTCAGCGTCGCCTGCGCGAGCCGTGTGGTCACCCGCTCAAAGCCGGTCCTCGCCTCGCGGAACTGCTCCACCTTCGCCGAAGCTCCCGACCAGATCCGCGCCGTCTGATCCGCCACCACGAGGAGGAAGCTCATCATCACCACGAGGATCGCCGACGCCACCAGCAACTCGACGAACGTGAACGCTTCGGTGCTGAGGAGTGTGCCCGACCGCTTCATTGCGCGTATCCGCTGCGCGCGACGAGGGCCGCATAAGTACGCACCGACATCGAGGATTGTGCCGCCTGCGCAGGGCCGATGAGGAAGCTGTCCGCATCCACGAGCGGCGCAAGCTGGCGGGTGCCGCCGGTGACTGCGACCTGCACGGTGATGAATGTCAGCCCCCGCGGATTGAAGGCGCCCGGCAGCGAGGTCGCAAAGTTCGCCGTGTGCCTGGAGGGATCCGGATCGCCCGGCATCGAGCCTCGCACCCGGACCGTGTACATGATGTCCTTCGACTCCGTGGCCGTCGGCGCATCCGCATTTATGACTTTTACCTCGGTGCCCTGATTGTCAAAATGCCGCAGCGGCAGCCGATAAAACTGCGAGCCCGCCCCGCCCTTTTCCACAGCGCTCCCGATCAGCGTATCAAAGTCCGCCTCCTGCGCATCCGCCACCACGCGCTGAAAAATTTCGCCCGCAATCTGCGAGTCCAGCGCCGCGCGGAAATTGCTCATCCCGGAAGGCATCAGCCCCAGCAGCGCGACGAGGGCGACTGCGATCACCGCGAGCGCGAGCGATATCTCCACAAGGCTGAATCCTGCGGAACGGAAGACCGAAAGCTGCCGGCGGACGGAATACTGCATGGCGATGGGCTGAGCCACTCGGGAGGCATAGTCCGTCCACCCGTGCATAGAAAGGAGTTTGCCCGCGCTTCACAGGACTTTCATCAATGCGCCGGCCAGTGCTTTCCTGCTCGACACAAACCGCCCGCGCCATCGATCAAGCACGCATGGACCTCCTGACCATCGTCCACCTCAAGCGCGCCGCCGCGGAACAGCGCACCGAGGCGCGCGTGCATGCGCAGATCGAATCCCTCACGCGCAAGGATACCCGCGAGGGGAAGCCGTTTTATGCGGTGATCCTCGCCGATGCGGGTGCGAAGCTGACGCTGCGCGCGTGGAGCGATGCGCCTGCGTTTGAGTTTTGCGAAAGTGCAAAGGCGGGCGACTTCGTGGAGGTCTCCGGCGAGTTCACGGTGAACCCCGGCTTCGGGCTGGATTCAAAGCGGTGGGCCATGAGCGAACTGGCACCCGATGAACTCGCGGAACTGCTGGAAGGCCCGTCCGATCTCCGCGGCAAACAGGCCGCCGATTATGCATTCCTGGAGCAGACCGTGCGCGCCATCGCAGACCCGCGGCTCTCCGCACTTTGCGCATTGTTTCTCACCGACTTCGGCGACCGCTTCCGCCGCGCCGCCGCCGCACGCGTGAACCACCACGCGCGCCGCGGCGGTCTGGTCGAGCACGTCGCGCAGATGATGCGCTCGGCGATGGCCATCGCAGGCGTGTACCCATCGCTGAACCGCGATCTGCTCGCCGCGGGCGTGCTTTTCCACGACTGCGGAAAGCTGTGGGAAAACCAGATGCCCGTGGACGGATTCATGATGCCCTTCGACGAGCGCGGCGAGTTGCTCGGGCACATCACGATCGGCATCGAGGTGGTGAACACGCTCTGGCGCAGACTTCAGACGGCGCCCGAGTGGGCCGGCTGGCTGCCGCTCGATCCGGCGTGCGAAGACGTGCGCCTGCACCTGCTGCACCTGCTCGCGAGTCATCATGGCGAACTGCAATTCGGCAGCCCGGTCGTGCCGAAGACGCCGGAGGCGTGGGCGCTGCACTACGTGGACAATCTCGATGCGAAGATGGAGATGATATCCGCTGGCTACGCGACATCGAAGCATCTCGCTGCGCGCATTCAGGAAAAGGTGTGGCCGCTGCCGGGCAATCTCGTCGCGCCGCTCGGACACTTCCCGCGCCCGCCGGAGGCAGACGGCGCTGCGTGAGCGACGGACGATGGAGCGGTTTGAGATTTTCTGCTGCCGCCCGGATGGCGCGCGCTCAAAGTAGTCCACGGCTTTAGCCGGCTCAGACGCCCAGTGCCGGCTAAAGCCGTGGACTTCTTTC
>JBDSAR010000463.1:0-3545 GCA_039922035.1 Chthoniobacteraceae bacterium | reverse complement strand
GGCGCGGGTGAGGATTTCCTTTACTTTCCATGGCAGGCCGTCGGTCTTCGTCACGCTGCGGATGCGCGGGTCGCAGTAGCGCGAACGCAGGATCGTGGCGAGCTGGCCGTGGCCGTAGAGGCCCTCGTCGTTGATCTCGCACACGACCACATGCGTGAAGCCGCTAAAGAGCTTCTCCAGATCGTTGGGGAGGGGATTGATGTATTTGACGTGCAGTCCCGAGACCGCCTCGCCCTGCGCGCGGCCGAGCTTCACGGCTTCCTCGATCGGCCCCTTGCTGGAGCCCCAGCCGACGAGCAGCACGTGTCCTTCGCTCGCGCCGTAAATCTTCGGCACCGGGATCTCCGTCGCCAGCTTGCGCAGCTTGTTGCGGCGCTTCGCGTTCATCTGCATGTGCAGCTTGCCGGAGCCGGTCGGGTGCCCGAGTTCGTCGTGCTCGAGGCCGGTGACCACGGGATACTTGCCACTCGCGATGCGCGTGCCGGGTGCGACGTGCCGCGTGATGCCGTCCGTCGCGGAAAGGTCATACGGCTTGTGATCCGCCACCGCCGTGAAGTCCGGCGCGATGTCCTGGCAGATCGTCTTCAGGTCCGGCATCGCGAACGCCTCGATGCGCGTCGCGATCGCCTGATCGCTCAGGATGATCACCGGCGTGCTGAATTTCCGCGCGATGTTCACCGCCTCGATCGCCGTGTAAAAGCAGTCCTCCACGCTCGACGGCGCCAGCACCACGCGCGGGCTGTCGCCGTGGCCGCCGAAGCACGCGATGTTCAGATCGCTCTGCTCCTGATTCGTCGGCATGCCCGTGCTCGGGCCGCCGCGCTGCACATCAATCACGATCAGCGGCATCTCCGCCATCGAGGCCCAGCCGAGCGCCTCCGTCTTCAGCGAAATGCCCGGCCCGCTCGAACCCGTCACCGCCACACGCCCGCCGAAGCTCGCGCCGAGCGCCATCGAGATCGCCGCGATCTCATCCTCGGTCTGCATGAAAGTGCCGCCGTATTTCGGCAGCTCGCGCCGGAGCAATTCCATCACCTCGCTCCACGGCGTGATCGGATACCCCGCGCCGAACCGCACGCCCGCCGCGATGATGCCGTACGCCAGCGCCTCGTTGCCGCTCATCACCACCTGCTGCTGCCCGCCCTTGTCCGGGTGCTCAAAGTGGAACGACTCGATGAGCCCTTGGATCTGATGTCCGTAGCCCCCGTTGAAACACGACAGCGCATTCTGCACCACCGACGGATCCTTCCCGCCGAACCGCTCCTCCAGCAGCTTCGTGAGCTTCTCCACATTCAGGTCAAACATCCGCGCCAGCAGCCCGAGCGCGTAGATATTCTTCCCCTTGTCCCGCCCCGTCCCGCCGATGGCCTCCACCGTGAGGCTGGAGATCGCCACCCCCACATGCCGGTAGCTGCCGAGGAGTTCCTCGTTCGGCTTCACGTGATCCGAATCATACAGCACGATCCCCCCGCGCTTCAGCGAGCTGATGTGGTTCGCGTAGCTGTGATCATAAAAGCACAGCAGCACATCCGCCTCATCGCCCGCGCTCAGTACTTCGCCCGAGCCGATGCGCACCTGGAAAATGGACGCCCCGCCCGAGATGGTGGACGGGATGGTCATGAACGTCATCACCTCCTGCTCGCTGCGCCCCGCGAGCCGCGCGAGGAACCCGCCGATGGCCTGGATGCCATCCTGCGAATCGCCCGCGATGCGGATGACGCTTTCGGAAATCTTGGAAACGCGGGAGCCGCTGGGGGACGCGGCGGCAGTGGTGTCGCTCATGGGTTTTGTGGATGGTGAAAAGGGGCGGGAACGTAACAACCGCCGAACGTGGGTCAAGGCTAGGGGTTTTGTTGCCGCGCGAAGTTCTTCGGCTGCGTGGATGCCGCGCAGGGCTTGGAAATCCCCGCGCGCCATCGCTGGCGGCTCGCGCCGCGATTTCGACTGACGGTGGTGCGCTACTTCGTGAATGCCAACGTCTGGATTTTCTGCCTGCGAAGGCGCTCGCGTCCCGCATCGGAACGCCGGTTGCGCGAGGCGCCGGAAAACATCGTGCTCGCACTGCGGACCCATGCAGAACTCCGGTTAAGCGTGGCGAAATGCACGCAGACCGAGTCCGAACCGGCCGAGATCCCAAGCGCGCCCGATCTCGCCAAGTAATATGCTGTTTATCGGCACATTGATTGCTCTCTGGTCGTTTATGCGATTCCTCATTGCCGACGACGAAAAAGACTTTGCCACCTTTTTGTCCATCATGATTGAGGACGCCGGACATGAGGTGGCGGAGGTGGTCGCTTTGGGCGGTATGAGTGTGTTGCGTGCTTACAGCGAATGCCGGCCGGATGTGGTGATGATGGACATCATGATGCCGCAGTTGAATGGCGTCACCTCCACCCGCCAAATCCTCAGCAAAGACCCGGATGCCCGTGTGGTGATGATGTCCGGGATGCTCGACTCGAAAGCGTTGCAGTTGACCGCTGCGAATGCGGGAGCGGTGGGTGTCTTGCACAAGCCGTTTTCACAGGTCCAGTTTAAGGAGTTGATCGCCGGTTTGTGCGCTCAAAGCGGTGCAAACGCGATGCCACTCACGCGGTAGAACTTCAATCCCGCTTCGGCGTAATCATTGGGGGAGAAACAGGCGCGGTGAGCGCGACGTGGTTCCCTCGTCTGATTATCTTCGCCCAGTCTCCTCGTCCCTCAGTTTGACTACGCGATGATCTCGTTCACGACTTCGCCGTGGACATCCGTGAGGCGGAAGTCGCGGCCGGCGTAGCGGTAGGTGAACTTCTCGTGATCGAAGCCGAGGAGCTTCAGGATGGTCGCGTGGAGGTCGTGGACGTGGACGGGTTTCTCGACGGCCTTGAAGCCAAACTCGTCGGTGGCACCGTGAATGTGGCCGCCTTTCACACCGCCGCCTGCCATCCAGAGCGTGAAGCCGTGGTGGTTGTGGTCGCGTCCGTTTTTTACGCCGACGTTGTTCGAGCCGGGCGTGGAAATCTCGACGGTCGGAGTGCGGCCGAATTCGCCGGAACAGATGACGAGGGTGTCTTTCAACATGCCGCGCTGCTTGAGGTCGGTGAGGAGTGCGGCGATGCCCTGATCGCATTCGCCGGCGAGGCGCTTGTGGTTCTTTTCGATCTCGTCGTGGCTGTCCCACGGCTGCCCGTCACCGTGCCAGACTTGCACGAAGCGCACGCCTTTCTCCAGCAGTCGCCGCGCGATGAGGAACTGCTGGGCCTGCTTGCCGGGGCCGTAGAGATCCTGGATGGCCTTCGTTTCGCGCGTGGTGTCAAAGGCGTCGCTGGCGTCCATCTGCATGCGGTAGGCGAGCTCGAAGGACTGGATGCGGGCCTCGAGCTGCGCGTCCTTCGCGCGCTTGGCGAGGTGCTCGGCGTTGAGCTTCTGCAACACGTCGAGCTGCGCGCGCTGCTCGGTGAGGTTCACGCGCTTGTTGTGGATGTTCTCGATGAGTTCCTCGATGGTCTGCTTGCGCGTGTCCACGTAGGTGCCCTGGAAAATGCCGGGCAGGAATCCGCTCTGCCAGT
>JBDSAR010000462.1:0-3855 GCA_039922035.1 Chthoniobacteraceae bacterium | reverse complement strand
CAGGTCAGACGAAGCGTCAGGACGGCAGATGCGCGGCGGACGGCGAGACCTTCTTCGTCCTCGGCGTGAATCATCCGTATGCCGTCATCAGCAAGGATACGCCGTCTTTGCTGCCTCACGGAGCCATCGCCGTGCGGTTCCATTCCATCGGCGGCTGGGGCATGATCACCACTGGCAAAAACCTTGGCTCCATCATCGGAGAATTTGGCAAGCTGATCTCCGAGCGCGATCCCGCCTATGACGAGTGCGGTCAGCTCGTGGAGAAGATCCAAGTGATGGCGAATCCGAAATATGGGTCCGAGAAAAAGGGCGCGCCCACCAACTACTACCTCGTCGTCGCTCCCGAACGCGTGCGGGTGAACTGCGAGCTGAATCATGTGGATGTGGTGCTGTGCTGCGACCCGAAAGCCTTCACCCACACCAACCCGCTCGACGGACTGAAACCCGGCGGCTGCCTCGTGTGGGAATCCAGCGAAAGCCCGGAAACCGCCTGGCAACGCATCCCCGCGCGGCATCGCCAGTTCATCAAGGACAACCACATCCGCGTTTATCTCCTGCCGGGCTTCGACATCGCACGAAAGGCTACCGAGCAGCCCGAATTGCAACTGCGGATGCAGGGCAACTCCTTCCTCGGCGCATTCTTCCGCACCTCGCCTTTCCTGGAAGAGTTCGGCATCTCCGAGGAGCTGTTTTTGGATGTCGTCCGTAAGCAATATGAAAAGAAGTTCTCGCGCTTTGGCCCTGCGGTGGTGGCTTCCAACATGGAGGTGATGACCGAGGGCTTCTCGCGCGTTCAGGAAATCAAGCATGGCGAGATCGCGGATGCCGACCGCTCTTCCATGCGCTGCCCGCCGCTGGCACCGCTGGGCGAGCATCAACTGCCGCCGACTGCGGGTTGTTGCGCGGTGTGTGGCGGAGTTCCTATGCCAGCCGGTCAATCACGCGCTCCGTTCCAGACGCTGGCCAAGTTTGATTCCGAGTTCCGCAGTGATTTGGGTTATCATCAGCCCGCCGGAGCACTCGCCTCCGTGGGCCTCATGAGTGCGGGAACGGGTGCCACACAGTCGAAGTATCTGGCACGCCGCGAGACACCGGTTTTCATCGCGGAGAACTGCACGCAATGCATGGAGTGCATCACCGCCTGCCCGGATACCGCCCTGCCGAACATGGCGCAGGAAGTCAGTACCGTGCTGCGCGTCGCCGCGACGAATTATGTCAGCGATCCCATTGAGCGGAAGAAGCTGCTTGGGGAGTTGAAGGGCATCGAGGAACGCGCGCGATCCAAAATGGCCGAGGCCGTGAAAGCCAAGACGAAGGTGCCTTTCAAAGACATCATCCGAGATGAAGTGCAGGCGCTGACCGATCTCGCCGACAGCGCGAAAGAGCAGTTCACCGGCATCATCGCGAAGCTCCCGCTCGCCTACAGCAACGTCACCGCCATCTTCCGTTCGATGGAGCAGAAAACGCCGGGCTCTGGCGGACTGTTTTCCATCTTTGTCAGCGACCTCTGCAAAGGCTGCGGCGAATGCGTGCAGGTCTGCGGTGATCACAACGCGCTGCGCATGACTCGTGAAACCGAGGAGCTGAATGCCACGCTGACCACCGCGCAGATTTTCTCGCGCCTGCTGCCGGACACGCCGCAAAAATTCCTCGGTCTCTACAACAACGCCGATCCCGCCGCATCACGCGAAGCAGCCCTGCGCAATCACCTCATGGTGCGGCGCAACTACGAGTCGCTCGTCTCCGGTGACGGCGCGTGCGCCGGTTGCGGCGAGAAGAGCATCCTGCGCTCGGCAGCCACCGTGACCGAGGCTTACATGCGCCCCCTGTATCATCGCAAAGCGGATCGTCTTCGCGAGAAGGCGGCGCTTCTCCAGTCGCAGGGCGCAGCCAAGCTCGCCGCGCTGAAGGCACGCAGCGAGGAGGAGTATCAGCTTTTCCGCAAAACCTTCGCGCATGTCATCATGGGCCTCGGTGGAGAAAATGATGCCGATACCGCCAATCGCATCGCCAGCTACGAAGCGGCGCACGGCCCCATCACCGATGCACAACTCATCGAGGGCATGGTCGCGGTGCTGGAGCAGGACGCTTTCAATCACAAGGACCTCCAAGCCATTGATGGTCGTCGCGCGAATGGCATGTCCGTGATGATGATGGGTGCGAGCACCGGCTGCAACACGGTCTATGGCTCCACGCCGCCGGCGAATCCGCATCCTTACCCTTGGATGAACTCGCTCTTCCAAGACGGCGCCACCATCTCCTGGCTCATGGCCGAATCCGTCATCCTCACGCACGCACGCCGCTCCGTGGTGCCGGAGCGTCTGTGCGATGCATTGCTGCATCGCGAGGCCGCGGTGATGACCGACGCCGACTACTTCACGCTCACCCATCTCAGCGATACGATGATGACCGAGCAGGAGATCAAAGAGCTGCCGAAGGTGTGGTGTGTCGGTGGCGATGGTGCGCTCGGCGACATCGGCTTTCAGAACGTCTCCAAGGTCATTTTGCAAAACCGTCCCAACGTGAAGATCCTCATGCTCGACACGCAGGTCTATTCCAACACTGGCGGACAGAATTCCGACTCCTCGACCATGCTCGGCGGCTACGACATGAACCAATTCGGTGTCGCCTCGCAGGGCAAGCTGACGGAAAAAAAGAACGTCGCCGAGGCGTTCACCAGCGGCCACGGCTCGCCCTTCGTCGCGCAGGTTTCGATGGCCAACTCGGCGAAGCTCTACAAGGCCCTGCTCGACGGTCTCGAATATCGCGGCACCGCGTTCTTCCAAGCCTACACCACCTGCCAGCCAGAGCACGGCGTCGGCGACAACATGTCCACCGATCAGGCCAAGATGGTCCGCGACGCGCGCGGCATGCCCGAGTTTGTCTTCAATCCGCAGCGCGGAGAAACCGCACAGGAAGCTTTCGACCTCAAGGGCAACCCTTCGGTGAACCGCGACTGGTGGCGCACGAAATACGCGGGCACGGGGGAGGAATACAACTTCACCGTCGCCCATTGGGCACTGACCGAAGGCCGCTTCCGCCAGCATGTGAAGCGCATCACCGAAGCCGACGCCAACAAGCTCACGCCTCTCGACACCCTGCTGCGGCTCATTACCCAGAACGATGTCATCCACCGCCGCGTCTTCGATCCGCAGCATCGCAGTTACGTCCCGAACTTTGAATGCTTCATCAAGGCCGAGGCGAATGGCGCGATGGAGTATTACGCGGTTTCGCGCCAGATGGTCCTCTTCGCCGTCGAGCGCCGCAAAGCCTGGCGCATGCTCCAGAGCAAAGCGGGAGTCACGAATGAGGACTACCTCCAGCAAAAGGCCGTGCTGATGAAGCTCGATCAAGGCGAGATCACGCTCGACCAGGCGAGGAGCCAAAAAATCCAATGAAACTTCCCGGCATCCGCCGTTTCCTGCCTTGGCTCATCGTTGCCGTCATTGCTGGCGTGGCGATTTACCGGCTGAAATTTGCGCCCATCGCTGTGGTCGCACATAAGGTGGCGAAGGGCGAGATCGTCGGGGAAGTGATGGGCACGGGCACGCTGGAGGCGCGCGTGAAAACGACCATCGGCGCGCGCATTCAGGAGCGCCTCGCGGAGGTGCTCGCGGACCAAGGCGACACGGTAAAGGCGGGCCAGCTTCTGGCCCGGCTCGATGACGCGGAGATCCGGCAGCAGGTCGCCGTCGCCGACGCCACGTTGGGCGCAGCGCACAGCACTGCCGAGCGCGTCACCACCGATCTGGCCCGCTCGGAAGCCGTGCTCGCGCAGGCCCGGTTGACTCAGAAACGTGCATCCGAATTGCTGGCGACGAAGATCAGTTCGCGAGAGGACTTTGACAAAGCGGT
>JBDSAR010000461.1:0-29732 GCA_039922035.1 Chthoniobacteraceae bacterium | reverse complement strand
GCGCATCTCACGCCGGGGCACACGCGCGGCTGCACCACCTGGACGATGCAGGTGATGGATGATGGAAAGCCGCTGAATGCCGTGATCATCGGCAGCCCGAATGTGAACCCCGGCTATGTCCTCGTGGGCAACCGGAACTACCCGGCCATCGCCACCGATTACGAGCGGACCTTCCGCACGCTGAAGGCGCTGCCCGTGGATTTGTTCCTCGGCGCGCACGGCGGATACTACGGCATGGTGGAAAAGCACGCGCGGCTCGGTACCGGCGGCGTGAACCCATTCGTGGATCGCGAGGGCTACCAGCGCTACGTGTCGGAGCGGGAGCGGGCCTTTCGCGCGGAGTGGGAGCGGCAGAAGGCGAAGTAGTGTCGCGGGTGAAAGGGTTTGTCTCGCGTCGCAGGATGTCTCACAGGGATGAGGGACGGAGCATTTCAATGTGACCGGCGACTTCCTCAGCCGGCGCGTCCAGATGCCGGAGACATTGCCGGGCGAGGAGAAAAGCGAACTGCGGATGAGTGAGCGGCAGCATTCGGCGGCTTGACGAATGCCATCCGCCGCGCCGTGCTGTCGGCATTCCCCATGACCATCGCTGCCCGCTATCGCCTCGCGATGGCCCTCATCGTCCTTACGCTCGCGCTCCTCTTGCCCGGCCTCACGCAGAACGCGCTCACCATTCGCGGCGTGCTGGATGTCGAGAGCATCGGCGCCGCCGTGGATCGCATCGCCAGCGCGGCCATCCCACACGAACGCCTCGGCTTCATCCGCCGCTCCCTGAATCAGGACACGCTCGCGAAATTCAACGACCAGGAGCTGAGCGAATTCATCGGGCGCGTCGCGGGCGCCATCGTCCGCGGCAAGCTCGAGGGCGCGCGTGCGCAGCTCGCCGCGACGACGGTGTATGAGCAGCGGCAGACCATCCTCGTCACCATCCGCTACCTCTTCGAGCACGGGGGATACTGGGCGGCCACGCTGCTGCTGATGTTCAGTGTGTGCGTCCCGCTCGGCAAAGTGGTGCTCTTTTTCCACGCCATCCACGCGCGGCCGGAGCGGAGGGAGAAGGTGCTGGGCTTCATCAATGTCATCGGCAAATGGAGCATGGCTGATGTCTTCGTCGTCGCCATCTACACGGCATATCTCGGCGCACAAAACAGCGTAGGCGTCGGCCAGCCCGTCCACTTCGAGACAGAATATGGCCCCGGCTTCTATTGGTTCTCCGCCTACTGCCTCGTCTCACTCGCTGCACAGCAGGTCGCCGTGGCGCTCATGCGGGAGCGAAACGGTGGGGCTGGATCATGATCGCAAAACGGAAGCGATACCCCGGCACCGGGGCCTCGAAGGAGGAGGCGGGCACGCTGCAACGCGGAACTCGGAATGCTGAAAAAGATCGGCCCGCCTCCTTCCGTCGGCGGCTACGATTGCGCGCAGGAATACTGGAGCGCGCCGCCTTCATCACGATCTCCACTTTGTCCACGGCCTTGCCTTCGGCGAGGCGCGTGAACTTACTGCGGCGTCACCTTCAGTCGCATGAAAATCATCGGCATGACCCCGATGGGCACGCTGAAGGCGTGCGTGCCGCCCGTGCCCGTGTCGGAGATGAACGTCCAGTTTCCGGTTGAAAGGTCCGCGCTCCACTCCGCGCCATAGGTCACACCGCTCACGCCTGCGGGTTCGGTTAAAATCACGACATAGTTGCCGCCCACGATCTGCGGCTGCGGAAGGAGCCTGGTGGCCACCCGCGCGGGATCCTGGCCCGGCCCGAGGACGGCGAAGGCCGCGAGATTCGGCACGCCCGTGTGATAGGGATCGGCGGTGTTGGCGGCGCTGCCGGTATTCTCCGTGATGCCGAACCAGGTGAAGCGCCACGTCTCCAGCACGCTCTGCCTGGTGATGGTCACGCCGTAGGTCTTGGTGGTCACGCCGTCCTGCGCAGTTACGAGAATAGTGACGGTGTTTGCGCCAACGTTCAGCGGCACGGGTATGATGCCGCCGCCATTCACGGTCACCGTGGCCGTGAGGTCCGCCCAGACGGGAAAGACGGTCACGTTCGTGTTCGGGTTCGGGACCGTGGCGGTGTAGCTGAATGTATTCGTGTCAAAGGCGGGCGTGAGCGTGCCGGTGCTCAGGGCGATGGAAGTGAGACTGGCATTGGTCGAGGCGACGATGCCGAATTCATCCGCACCGATGTCCGGTGTCGTGGCACTTCTCGTCCCGCCGTCGAAATCATTCGTCACTCCGGTGCCGGGTGCGCCGAAGCCATGCGCGGGGCTGCCGCTTTGAATGTGCAGGTCCACCGTGGCGGCAGTGCCGGTGGGGTTCACGTAGAGCGGGTCGGCATTGAGGCTGGCGGATTCCACCCCGGTTGCGGTCTGCCATGCGGTAAGGGTCGTGTAGTCCACATTGTTGTAGCGGCCGAGAAAACCGCCGGTGCCGCTGGCGAGGAAGATGTTATTGCTGGCGGTCAATCCCAAGGTGGGCACGGTATTGCCGCCATAGACTGCGGCGTAATTTTTACCGGTGGCTGTGCCGCTCTGCCCGCGGGCATTGACGAAGATATTGTTCTGATAGGAGCGGGCATTGCTCACTCCCGTACTGCCATCGAAGGCATAGGTTTTTGCCGGACCGGAAGTCTGCGTGCCACCGAGATAGACGGAATTGTGGTAGAAATTCCGGCCCGCCGTCGTGCCGTTGTCAAAAATGCCGCAGACCCTCGCCGCGCCGGCCGCGCTGTTCCCGTTTTCATCGAGTCCCAAGCGCACCATGTTGTTCTGCGCGGTTAAGGTGCCGGCGCCGAAGCCAATGCCGTTTAGCGATGAGAAGGCGCTGCTGGAAGACACAGCGAGGCTGTGGACGAAGTTGCGGGCGATGACGTTCGTGCCGCTAGTCGGGCCGGCGAAGTAGATGCCCGTCACGTTTACCGCCGCCGAGGTCGTTGTATTGGCAAGGGAATGCACGGTGTTTTGCGACACGGTCTGCCCCGCCGTCGTGGAGGTATCAAGGATGCCATGCACCGATTGAGAGCTGAACAAGCCATTGTTCGCGCTCGTGGTAGAAAGGTTGCGGGCGGTGTTACCGATGATGGCGTTTACCCCAGCGGAGGCGACGATGCCGCGAATCTGCCCCTCGGCCGCGGTGCCAGCATAGTTGTTGTTGAGATTGGCCACCGTATTACCAGTGATGCTCGCGTTGAGGCTGCTGGAGCTGAGGATGCCTGTGACTTGCTGGCCTGTCGTCGAGGTGGACGAGTTGGCGGCATTGAGGCTGTTCGCGGTGGTCGTGCTGCCAAGGACGTTGTTGCTGATGGTGTTCGCCCCGGCGGTGACCTGAATGCCGGTGAGTGAGGCAGAGACAAAGCCGAAACTCCCATTCACGGTAATGGAGCCGATGTTGTTGTTGGCGATGGCCAACGTGCCGTTGCTTGAAGAGCTGATGCCGAAGCTGGTGCCGCCATCTCCCGAAGTAGTAACGGAGATGGAATCCGTGCCGTTACCACTGCCAATGGTGTTGCCCGTAACCGTGCCGATGTTCACGGAGCCAGCGTTAACGTAGATGCCGCTCCACACGCCAGGCAGCGTGGTGGCGGCGGCGCTGCTGGTCCAGATGAAGTTACGGATGGTATTGCCATGCACGCTGCTCGGCGTGGTGGTGCCGACAGCGAGCCGGATGCCTTGGAATATATATGTCGACGTGCCGCCGGTCGCAGTCCAAGGCGTGCCGCCCGCACCGGGTGCGCTGCCACCGATGAAGTTGCCTGTCACGGTGAAGTTGTTGCCCAATGAATTCTCGATGTAGATGGGGATGACAGACTCGGAAAAGTGGGGGATGGCTGCACGGCTTGCGGTCTGGTAGAAGCTGTTGCCAGTGATATTCCAATCGGTGTTGCCACCCTGAAGCTGCACGCCTGTCGCATTGGTGAAAGGATAGGAGTAGGAGGAGGAGGAAAAATTGCAGATGTTGCAGTTCGAAACGGTGTTGCCGCTGTTGTTCTGAGCGGCAGTGG
Organism: Chthoniobacteraceae bacterium; assembly: GCA_039922035.1. Taxonomy (GTDB): domain Bacteria; phylum Verrucomicrobiota; class Verrucomicrobiia; order Chthoniobacterales; family Chthoniobacteraceae; genus SXWH01. The sequence continues at coordinate 25,735 of JBDSAR010000461.1, read as the reverse complement.
TCGAGTTGCCTTGTGCGTAGAGGCCATTGAGCGGCGTGATCCCGCCGTCGCTGAGATCGCAATGGTCGAGCGTGTTGTTGTCGTTGCCGTTTGCGCCGGTGGTGGAGCCAAAGACCACGGTGCCGAGGCTGGGGAAGGTATTTACGCTCTGGAGCGTGAGGTAGCGCAGGGTGTTGTTGCTCGCATCATTGATGAAGCGCACGGCCACGCCGATGGTGACGCTGTTCCGGATGGTGAGCTGCGAAGCCGTGCCCACGCCGCTCCCGGCATTGCTCCCCACACCGCCGGGCCGCCCGTCGAAAGTGACGTATTGCGCCCCATTCAAATCCACCGTCGCAGCCGTAGTGGCCGCGCTGGTGATGGAAAGCCCCGTCGCCCCGCTGGCCGGACGGATGGTGACAGTGTTCGTGGCGCTCGCGCCGTTGAGCGCCGAGATGGTGAGCGGGAAGGTCTCGACGGTGCTGACGTAGTCGGACTGCAATTCCAGAACGAGCGGGCCGCCGAGGGTCTGCGCCTGCACATCCGCGATGGCGGCGGTGATGCTCGCGTAGTCGCCCGTGGGGCCGATGCTGCGGGTGCCGGAGAGCGGGGCGGCCTTTGCCGGCAAGGGGAAGATCGACGCGAGCAGGAGGATGAGGAGCGCGAGCCGATACTTCGCCATGTGGGCCGGGTTCAAGGGCGCAATGGAGCAGAAAGATCGGCGGTGGGCCAGCGCTTGTTGCGCAACCGTGCCCGCCTTTTCCGTCGGCGGCTACGGTCTTACGCGAAGCCGTATTCGAACGCGCCGTCCTTCACTGTGATCTCCACTTTGTCCACGGCCTGACCTTCGGCGAGGCGGGTGAGCATCTCGCGGCCGATCTCGGGGAGCATCGTGTTCGTGATCATGGCGTCCACCATGCGTGCTCCGCGTTCGAGTTCGGTGCAGCGCTGGGCGATGAGTTCGGGGACTTCGGGGCTGTAAATGAATGGGACCTTGTGGTTCTCGGCGATGCGGCGGCCCACCTTCTTGAGGTTCAGGCCGATGATCATCTTCAGCATTTCCTTCGAGATGGGATAGAAGGGCAGGACCATGAGGCGGTTCAGCAGCGCGTCGGGGAACACTTTCGTAAGCGGCCCGCGCATCGCCTTCTCCATGCCCGCGGCATCGGGCATGAGGTCGGGGTCCTTGCACATGTTGATGATGACATCCTGCGCGGCGTTGCTGGTGAGGATGATGATCGTGTTCTTGAAATCAATGACACGACCCTCGGAGTCTTCCATCCAGCCTTTGTCGAAGACTTGGAAGAAGATCTCGTGGACGTCGCTGTGCGCCTTTTCGACTTCGTCGAGAAGAACGACGCTGTAGGGGCGGCGGCGGACGGCTTCGGTGAGGACGCCGCCTTCGCCGTAGCCGACGTATCCGGGAGGCGAGCCTTTCAGCGTGGAGACGGTGTGCGCCTCCTGGAATTCGCTCATGTTGATCGAGATGATGTTCTGCTCGCCGCCGTAGAGCGCCTCGGCGAGCGTGAGCGCGGTCTCGGTTTTCCCGGTGCCGCTCGGGCCGACGAGCATGAAGACGCCGATGGGGCGGTTCGGATTGTCGAGTTGTGCGCGGCTGGTCTGCACGCGGCGCGCAATTGCTTCGAGGGCGGAGCGCTGGCCGATGACGCGGCGCTCCAGGATGTCGGCGAGCTTCAGCACCTGCTGGATTTCGTCCTTCACCATGCGTCCGACCGGGATGCCGGTCCAATCCGCGACGACGCTGGCGATGGCGTTCGCGTCCACACTCGGGAAAATGAGCGGCGACTCGCCTTGGAATTCCTTGAGCTTGGCCTGGAGTGCGGTGAGTTCCGTGACGAGCGTCTCGCGCTCCTCAGGGGTGAGCGGGACGGCGGCTTCCTTCGGGGCCTCGGGTGCGGCGGCGCCGGTGGTGGCGGCCTTCACGGCTTCATCAGGTCCGATGCCGGCACCGCGGAGCTTCGCACGGATCTCCAGCACCTTGCCGACGAGTTCCTTTTCCTCGGCCCAATGCTTTTCCAAGTCGGCGAGCTTCTCCTTTTCCTTCGCGAGTTTCTCGGAGACCTCGGTGGTGCGAATCCTGTGATCGAGACCGACGGCGCTTTCGCGTGCGAGAATTTCGATTTCGGTCTCGAGGGCCTGGATCCGGCGGCGGCTGTCGTCCACCTGTGCAGGGACCGCGTGCTGGCTTACGGCCACCCGTGCGCTGGCGGTATCAATGAGGCTCACGGCCTTGTCCGGCAACTGGCGCCCGGGGATGTAGCGATGCGAGAGGCGCACAGAGCTCTCGATCGCCTCATCGAGAATTTGCACGCGGTGATGCTTCTCAAATGGCGCGGCGACGGCGCGCATCATGAGGATGCACTTCGTCTCGCTCGGCTCCTCGACCTTCACCGTCTGGAAGCGGCGGGTGAGCGCGGGATCCTTCTCAATGTGCTTCTTGTATTCATCCCACGTCGTCGCCGCGACCGTGCGCAGCGTGCCGCGTGCGAGCGCGGGCTTGAGGAGATTCGCCGCATCGCCGGTGCCGGCCGCGCCGCCTGCGCCGATGAGCGTGTGGACTTCGTCGATGAAAATGATGATCGGCTTCGGCGATGCCTGCACTTCGTCAATGACGCTGCGCAGCCGCTGCTCGAATTCGCCCTTCATGCTCGCGCCCGCCTGCAGCAGGCCGATGTCGAGCGAGAGCAGGCTCACGTCCTTCAGCGCCGGCGGCACGTCGCCCGCGACGATGCGATGCGCGAAGCCTTCGACGACCGCGGTCTTTCCCACGCCGGCCTCGCCGGTGAGAATCGGGTTGTTCTGCCGGCGGCGCATGAGGATGTCCACGCACTGCCGGATTTCCTCGTCGCGACCGATGATGGGATCGATCTCGCCCTTGCGGACTTTCTCCGTGAGGTCGGTGGTGAATCGTTTCAGCGCCTCCTGCTTGCCCATCGCAGCGGGGGCGATGGCACCGCTGGCGTCGCCGGGAGCCGCGCCCGCCGCGCCGCTGCCGTCGGCGGGAGCGAGCGCATCCTCCGCAGAGCCTGCGACGATTTTTGCGAACTCATCGGAAAGCGTGCCCTCCTTGATCTTGCCGAACTCCTTCGACAGCGCGGGCAGGATGTGCCGCAGCGCGGGGTCTTTCAAAAGGGCGACGACGACGTGTCCCGTCCGCACCTGCAGTTCGCCGAAGAGAAGCTGTGCGTACACGAACCCCTTTTCCACCGTCTCCTGCACCTGCTGCGAGAATCCCTCGATGCCGCTCGCACCGCGCGGCAACCGGTCGAGGCTCGCCTGCATGTCCGATGCGAGCTTCGATGCATCGAGCCCAAAATGTTTGATGATGCGCAGCAGGTCCGTGTCCGGCGCCTGCACGAGTTGGAAGAGCCAGTGGAGCAATTCCACCTTCGGATTGCCGCGCATTTTGCAAAACACAGTGGCCCCCTCGAGCGCCTTGTATGCGATGGTGTTGAGTTTTCCAAAAAGGACTGCGGGTTTGATCTCGGCCATGGTATGTGCTGGGTGAGGTTAGGTTTCTGGCTGGTGAAAAATGTCTCCGAGTTCGTGCTGGCGGGCTTCGCGCCGCGTTGGTTCGGTGGCACAGACGCGGTGTCTAGCGGGACGAATGTGGGATTGCCATCCGAAAATTGCCAACCGCCGTGCATACCGCCGGGCCGCCATTCATCAGGAACCCTCCCCGGATAAAGATGCCGTCATAGTGACTCCCTGCCGTATCCAGCTCCACCATCTCCGCCCCGCCGGTGGCGAGCGCACCGACTGTGGTCTGCTGGCGCGTATAATAGCCCCCATAATGATCCCCTGTCAGATGTCCCTCTGCGCCCGGAGGCTCTCCTTTTCGCGCCGCCGCCGCCGCTCCGCCTCGTCCGCCTCGGCGCTTCGCGGCGTGGCCGGCTTGCGGTCCAGCCGCCTCCAGTCCCGCAGGTTCCAGTGGTGAAAGTGACGAGGCCCATCACCGTGGCGCCGGACAAGGTGACCGCAGACCTCGTGCGCTCGTATCTTCCCGAGCAGGAAGGTGTGGGCCGGAAGAATCACGAGGTCGCATTTTCGTACACCATCCCCGCGAGGTGATCATTTCGAACCGCGGATGAACGCAGATTTCCGCAGATGGATTCCCACGGCATCTGCGATCAGCCGTGTTCATCTGCGGTTCAATCGTTCGCTCAACATTCTTGTGTCTGCATTCGCGGGAAAAGGAAGCTCGCAAACGATGCGGAAGGGCTGCGAAATTCGTTCGCGTGAAACTCTCCCCATCGCTCCTCCTTCTCGCAATCAGCACCACCGGATTCGCCGCGCCACTCGCCATTTTCACCAACGGCAGGATCGTCACCGTAGATGCGGCCTTCACGATCACCGATGCCATGGCGGTGGACGGCGAGCGCATCGTTGCGGTCGGAGAAAAGGCGAAGGCCCTTGCCGCCAGGCACGCTGATGCAAAGCTCGTGGATCTCGCGGGTCGCATGGTGCTGCCGGGACTCATGGATTCGCACGCGCATCCGGTCGGCGCGGCGACGTATGAATTCGATCACCCGGTGCCGGACATCGGCGACATTCCGCAACTGCTCGACTACATCGCGAGCCGCGCGAAGGCGCTGCCGGAAGGCTCGCTCATCAGCGTGTCGCAGATCTTCATCACGCGTCTGAAGGAGCAGCGCTATCCAACGCGCGAGGAACTCGATCACGTCGCGCCAAAGCATCCCGTGCAGTTCAGCACAGGGCCCGACTCGATGCTGAATTCCCTCGCACTGAGCCTCGCGGGCATTGACCGCAACTTCAAAGTCCCCGCTGGCTCCACCGGCGTCGTGGTATTCGACGACAAGGGCGAACCGACCGGGCTGACGCATGCGTTCAGCCCGAACATCAAGGCGAAGTCCCTCAGCGCCAAACCGACCGCAGAGCAGACGCGCGAACTCGTGAAGAAGCTCTTCACCGACTACAACAGCACGGGCTTCACCACCATCGCGGATCGCGGCGCGAGCAGCGGCAACGCTGACATCTATCGCAAGCTCCGCGACGCAAGCGAACTGACCGTCCGCCTGCGCCTGTCGCACACATTTTCCACCGGCAGCGTGTGGCGCACGACGGAACTGGAGTTGGAGAAAATCATCCACCATCCGCTCACGAAGCCCGACCCGATGCTCCAGATCATCGGCACGAAGATCTGGCTCGATGGCGGCATGCTCACCGGCAGCGCGCTGATGCTGGAGCCTTGGGGCGTGAGCAGCATCTACGGCATCACGGACAAAGACTACCGCGGCGTGCAGCGCACCCCGAGCGAGCATCTCGCCAAGATGGTGCGCAAGGTCGCGGACGCGGGCTTGCAGTTCACCGCGCACAGCGTCGGCGACGGCGCGGTGAAGCTCCTGCTCGACACGTATGACGAGGTGAACCGCGCCACGCCGCTGCGCGACACGCGCCCGTGCATCACGCACTGCAATTTCATGACGCCCGACAGCATCGCGCAGGCCGCACGCCTCGGCGCGGTGATCGACATGCAGCCCATCTGGTTCCACCTCGACGGCGCCACGCTGCTGAAGCAATTCGGCAACGAACGCATGACCCGCTTCCAGCCGCTGCGCGCGCTCTTCGATGCGAAAGTGCCCGTCGGCGGCGGCAGCGACCACATGCAGAAAATCGGCAGCGTGCGTTCCATCAATCCCTACAACCCGTGGCTCGCGATGTGGATCGCCATCGGGCGCAAGTGCCGCTTCATGGACGAGCCGCTCCACCCCGAAGGCGGCATCACGCGCGAGGAAGCCATCCGCCTCTACACGATCAACAACGCGCACATCCTCTTTCTCGAAAAGGAATGCGGCTCCCTCGAACCGGGCAAGCGCGCCGACTTCATCATCCTCGACCGCGACGTGCTGAAGTGCCCGCTCGACGATCTGAAAGGCACGCAAGTGCGCGAAACCTGGCTCGATGGGAAACAAGTGTGGGCCGCCGAATAACCCCTTTGGCAAATCGCCGCACAAAGGTAATCCCACCATGACTCCCCTCGCCCTCCTCCGCCTCACCGTCACATTCCTCTGCCTCATCACCGTCGCACGCTCCGCTGATGCACGAGCGACACAGTTCCGCGCCGGAGCGGCCACCAGCAACATCACGCCTGACCTCGGCTCCGGCATCGTCGGCGGCTTCCTCCCCTTCCCCGCCACGCATGTGCATGACGAACTGCAAGCCCGCTGCCTCGTGCTCGACGACGGCAACACCATGCTCGCCTTCGTCGTCTGCGATCTGCTCGGCATGCACCGCAGCGTCAGCGTCGAGGCGCGCAGACAAATCCAGGAGGCCACCGGCATCCCGCCCGAACGCGTGCTCATCTCCTGCACGCACACACACTCCGCCGCGAGCGCGCTGGGGAAGGACCGCTACACCTCCGAGCAACCGCTCGACGATTACCAGCGCTTCATCGCGCGCCGCATCTCCGACGGCGTGCGCCGTGCCGTGGGCAACCTCCGCCCCGCGCAGATCGGCTTCGGCACCGCCGAGGCACCCGAGCACGTCTTCAATCGCCGATGGTTCATGCGCGAGGGCACGGTGCCCGTGAATCCTTTCGGCAAAGTGGACAAGGTGAAGATGAACCCGCCCGGCGGCAGCAAGGACCTCACCGAGCCCGCCGGCCCCACCGACCCCACGGTCTCCTTCATCGCCCTGCGCGAGCCGGGGGGAAAACTCATCTCCGTCTTCTCCGCCTACTCGCTGCACTACGTCGGCGGCGTCGGCAATGGCCACATCTCCGCCGACTATTACGGCATGTATTGCGAGACGCTGAAAAAGCTCCTGCACGCGGAGGACAATGATCCGCCCTTCGTCGCACTCATGGCGAATGGCACCAGCGGCGACGTGAACAACAACAACTTCCGCACACCGCGCCCTGCCAAGCCCGCATACGGGCAGATGCACTTCGTGGCTGATGACGTGGCCGATAAGGTGAACACCGCGCTGGCTAATATCACATGGAAGGACCACGCCGACCTCGGTGCCCGCTATCATGAGGCACATCTCTCGTGGCGGAAAATCGAGCCCGAACTGCTTGCATGGTCAAAAGAGAAGCTCGCCGGCCCCGCGCCCGGCCCGACGAAAGCCGACCTGTCATACATCTACGCCGGACGCGTGGATAAGCTCTCCCAGGCCACCGACCCCGCGCTCGCACCGCTCCAGGTCTTCCGCATCGGCGACATCGGCATCGGCACCTCCCCGTGCGAGACCTTTGCCGAGATGGGCCTCGACTTCAAAAAGCGCAGCCCCTTCGCGCACTCCTTCATGGTGGAGCTGAACCACGCCTACATGGGCTACCTCCCCACCCCGCGCCACTTCGAACTCGGCGGCTACGAGACTTGGCCCGGCACGAACTCCCTCGAGCCACAGGCCTCCGTAAAGCTGCTGGATGCCCTGCTGGAAATAGCCGCCGATCTTGCACCGAAGGCAAAGTGACCTGCAATCCGGCATAGTCCGCACGCCGGAACTAACGTCCCATGCATTCCATGGTTCGGATGACGCCGAGACAAATCATGCGCCGGCGCGCCGGCGCAACCTTTGCCAGCAAGCTTTATCCGTCTCCACGTCATACCGCCATTTCAACCACACACATTCCGCTCAGGGTTCACAACTGCTCCCGAATGACGAACCCCCGTGCTTATCTTGCGCCACCTCGCCTGCACCGGATAGGCCCAGCTCCAGTAGTAATCATTAGAGTCAAGAAACAACAGACAGCAGACCAAAGCCATGATTAACATCCTGACAGCCAACAAACCGTCTTTGGGAAAGGAGCAGCCATCAACGTTGTAAAATGGGTTCTAATCAATGCGACAAAAGATGCCACCACGGCGGATAGCTCCAAGCGCTCCCCCGCCGCCTTGCCCCCTTTGCTGAGGACGTATCCAGCCAGGTCAACACCGAGTTTGCGGAGGAGTGGGTCTCGTAGGCACCATCCGTGCAGGTGCGAATGTGAAAGACATCAAGCCAGGTCAGTGGGCCTATGTGTTCCTGCCAACGCTGCCGGATGCACCCGGCGCGAGCGCATATCACGACGTTAACGGCAAAGGCGTCCACTTCTCCCATTGCGCTGTGACGACTTGCCAAAGCCTCTACGGCCCCGCCGGCGTGAGCCCGGACGTCTTGCATGATATCATCGAGACCGCGGGCGATGAAGGTGCCAATGTGTTCGCAAACGACACCAAAGGCTCGCTCCATGTGTTTGGAATATACGACGCGGTCGTGCTTATGCACTTCAAACAACCCCCTGTTTTCGCCTAGCTCCTGACAGACGCAGCAAACCCTTCGGTCAACCGGGTTCACTCATACGAAACACCACAGAGTCTCTGGTGATTCGTCTCTCCTCGTCAGACAGGCTGCCAGCATCTTCGGCAGAATGGATGCACTCAACCCGGATCCTGAAGTGGTCAACTTTCATCATGGGAACAGATGGAGGCAAAGTGAGAGCACTATATGCGGATGGGGCGGATTCATATATGATGTGCAGTAAAAAGCAGACGACCTTGCTTCCGATGCGGGAAGCAAAACCAGTGTCCGGCTGGTTCTCGGTCATCTGCTCCGGCCGGCACTTTAACACAGAATTGCCCACTGGGGACGCGACCGTGCGACTAGGTTTGCTCTCGCTCAATTTTACGCGGCGGGCGTTTCCCGGCCAAGGCAGCAATTTGTGTTGATGACAAAATCTGTCCCTCACGGGCATACTGCCGTATCTCCGCCATACTTTTCCCCATGAAGACCATCCTGCTCCCCTTCCTCTCCATCCTGTCTGCATACGCGATTGCGGCTGAATCACGGGTGCTCCCGACCGCACACACCCCACGTGATATCGAAGGCTGGCAAGTGCGCGTGGACGACCGGTTGCTGCATGGAGACGGCGCAGCAGTGGGCGGGCGGGCGCTGAAGCTTCTCGCGGCGCGACTGGTCGCCATCACGATCGTGGTCCCGGAGAAGTCACTGGCGAAACTGCGCGCGATCCCGATCGAACTCGACCTCGACTACGGGGACCTGAAGGCCATGCAGTATCATCCGAACGCGGGTTGGCTGAAGGAGCATGGCTACAGCGAGGCACTCGCAAAATGCGCGCACATTCCCAGTGCGGAGGGATTCCTGTCGCCGTATGAAAACCACCGGATGCCGTGGGTGGTACTGCACGAACTTGCGCATGGGTTTCACGATCAGGTCATCGGCTTCGAGGAGCCGCGCGTGACGGCGGCGTGGAAGAAGTTTTGCGAAAGCGGGAAATACAAATCCGTGCTCACCAGCCCGGGTCACATGCGCGAACACTATGGGCTCACGAATCAGAAGGAGTTCTTCGCGGAGATGACCGAGGCGTATTTTGGCTCGAATGATTTCTATCCGTTCGTCACTGGCGAACTGAAGCAGGCGGAACCGGAAGTCTTCACGCTGCTCGAAGAAATCTGGGGCCCGCTGCCCGGACGTCCCCAACCCAAACCCGCACCCACGAAATGAAACACATCCTCCCATTTACCGCGTTCTCATTGATCACATTGTTGGCTTCAGCGAACGCGAAGCCGCTTAAGGTCTTCATCCTCGCAGGTCAGTCCAACATGGAGGGCCATGCGAAGGTGGAGACGTTTGACTACATTGGTGACGACCCGGCAACTGCGCCGCTGCTGAAGCAGATGCGCGGCGCCGACGGCAAGCCGAGCGTGTGCGATCACGTCTGGATTTCGTATTTTACCGGAGGCGCTGGCGGGAATGGCGAAGGCTTTGGAAAACTGACGGCTGGCTATGGCTCGCGGCAGAAGCCGGAACAGGATGGCGGGAAGATCGGGCCGGAGTTCACGTTCGGGCTCGCGATGGATCAGGCTTTGCAGGAGCCGGTGCTCATCATCAAGACGGCGTGGGGCGGCAAGTCGCTCTACCACGATTTTCGCCCGCCGAGTGCCGGCGCATTCAAGCGCTCGCCTGCGGACATCGAGAAGAACCGCCACCTCGAAAAAGACTCGGGCCAATACTACCGGCTGATGATGGAGCACGTGCAGCGCGTCCTCGCCGACCCCAAGCGCGTGTGCCCCGCGTATGATGCAAAGCAGGGCTTCGAGATCAGCGGCTTTGTGTGGCTGCAGGGCTGGAATGACATGGTGAATCGCGATGTGTATCCGATCCCGGGCAAGGACAGCAAACAGCCCCGCTACGCGGACTACAGTGCCGTGATGGCCGACTTCATCCGCGATGTGCGCAAGGATTTGAAGGCCCCAAAAATGCCGTTCGTGATCGGCGTGATGGGAGTCGGTGGCTCAAAGCCGAACGAGCATGTCGCCGCATTTCGCGAGGCGATGGCCGCGCCCGCGGCGCTGCCGGAATTCAAAGGCAACGTCATCGCTGTGCAGACCGCGCCGTTCTGGTCGGAGGAACTCGGTGCCATCGCGGACAAACACGATCAGGTGCGGCAGATGAGTTATCTCCTGAAATCAAAGGACAAAAAGAACGCCAACGCAGACGGCTCGATGAACGAGCAGCAGCAGCGCGAGTATGTGAAACAATACGAGGCAAAGCTAATATCACCGGCTGCGGAGACGCTCTGGAAACGCGGCGCATCGAATGCAGGCTATCATTACCTGGGCTGTGCAAAGACTTTTGCGCTCATGGGCAAGGCATTTGCGGACGCTTCGCTGCAGATGAGGAAGAGCACCTGGAACAAATAATTGCGGCTCAGTTCGACAGATCATGAAACAAACTTTGTTAGCATTGTTGGTTTTGGCAGCCGCATCCCTTTCCCTTGCGGCTCTCGCCCAGCCAAAACCCGTGAGTGCGGCGCAATTCCAGAATTGGCCCCACTCCGGTGCGCTCACAATCCTCACGACGCCGGATGGAGCCAATTTGCCGGCAGGCACGACGGTCGCAAATTTTCCGCTCCTCGTCCGACTGAACAAGGAGTCGTTCGACTTCAAGCAGGCGAAGGCGGGCGGGGAGGACGTGCGCTTTTCCAACAGCGACGGGACACCGCTCGCGTATCAGATCGAGGAGTGGGACGCCGCGCGCGGGACGGCCAGCATCTGGGTGTGCATCCCGAAGATCGAAGGCAATGCGCGGCAGGCAATTCGTCTGCATTGGGGGAAGGCGGACGCGAAGGGCGAGTCGTCGGGCAAGGCGGTCTTCAATGAGTCGAATGGCTACCTCAGCGTGTGGCACCTCGGCGACACAGTGGTGGATGAAGTGGGCACGCTGGAGTCGAAGGATGTCGGCACGACTGCGACGGTCGGCATAATCGGGAGGGCGCGGCATTTCGCGGGGAAGCAGGGCATCTTTTGCGGCGATAAGATCACGAATTATCCGTCAGGCGATGCGGCCCACACCACGGAGCTTTGGTTTCGCGCGACTCAGGCTAACGGGACAATCATCGGCTGGGGCAATGAGGGCGGAGGGCGCGGGAGCAAGGTGCGGATGCAGTTTCGGAGCCCACCGCATGTGCATGTGGACAGCGGTTTCTCGGACATCACAGGGGACAGCAAACTGCCAATGAACGAGTGGATTCATGTCGTCCACACGTTCGGAAACGGACCGCGGAGGATCTATATCAATGGGAAGCTCGACGGCGAGGCGGCCACGAAGCTCGACATCAGGAATCCGGCGCGACTCTGGCTCGGCGGGTGGTATAACAACTACGATTTCATCGGCGATCTCGACGAGGTGCGGATTTCAAAAGTGGCGCGCTCCGCGGATTGGGTGCGGCTTCAGTATGAGAATCAAAAGCCGCTCCAAACGCTCGTCGGAAGCATGGTGCAGCCGGGTACGACGTTTGCAGTGTCGCCAGCGGCTGCGACGGTGCTGGAAGGAAAGACGGCCGCCTTTTCCGCGCAGGCGGGCGGTGCGCAGAAAGTTTACTGGCTGCTCGACGGGCAAGTGGTGGCAACGGATCGTTTCAGCTGCATGTTTGATGCGGGTCGCGTGACCGGCGACAAGGCGGCGACGCTGGTTTTCAAGGCGGTGTATCCGAATGAAGTGAAGACGAAGGAGATTGGGATCGCGGTGAAGGAGGACATTCAGGAGCCGGTCTTCACACTGAAAGCGCCGGCGGCATGGGATGGGCGGACGACGATTGAAGTGGTGCCACAGGTCGCCAATCTGGCGGCGATGCAGGCGAAGGGTGCGGGGAATTTGAAGATCGATTGGAAGGTCGCAGGCATCGCGACGATTAAGGAAATCACACCGGGCAAACTCTTGCTCAAGCGTGCGCAGAACAGCGGCAGAATGACGGTGACAGCAACCGTGAGCAACGGCGGCCAGCCAGCGGTGCGGTCGGTGACAATTGCGGTGACAGAACCGCCTCGCGATCTGTGGCTCGCGCGGACGCCGGACAAGGACGAGAAGCCCGTGGACGGCCAATTCTACGCACGCGACGACAAGAACGAAGGAACGCTCTATTACAACGGAACGCTAACTGAAGCCGGCGACTCGGTCTTTTTGAAAGTCTATGCGGACGGCAAGCTAATCAGGACGGAGACCGTGAAACCCGCGGCGGACAAATCGTATGCGCTGACGGCGAAGCTGAAGCCGGGACTCATCAAATACAAAGTGGAGTTCGGCACGAAGAACAGCGGACGCGAAACCGTCGTGCAAACCGTGAACGACCTCGTCTGCGGCGACGCCTACATTATCAACGGCCAGTCCAATGCACTCGCGACGGATACCCGCGAACAGTCTCCGCCGGAAACGAACGAGTGGATTCGCAGCTATGGCCGGCCTTCGCAGAACTCGAATGACAACCGGGACAACCTGTGGTGCCTGCCCGTCTGGAAAGCACAGAAAGGCGAGAAAGCGGAACTCGGCTGGTGGGGCATGGAACTCGCGAGGCGACTGCTCGAAAGCCAGAAGGTGCCCATCTTCATCATCAACGCGGCCGTCGGCGGAACGCGCATCGACCAGCACCAGCGGAACGCGGCAGACGCCACGGACCTCACAACGATCTACGGACGGATGCTGTGGCGCGTGCAACAGGCGAAGCTAACCCACGGCATCCGCGGCATCCTGTGGCACCAGGGCGAAAACAACCAGGGCACCGCCGGACCCAGCGGCGACTATGATTGGAAGGCGTATGAGGACTACTTCATCGAGATGTCGGCGGGGTGGAAACGGGACTTCCCGAATGTACAGCACTATTACGTTTTCCAGATCTGGCCAAACTCGTGCAGCATGGCCGGCAAGACCGGAGCGGGTGACATGATCCGCGAGATTCAGCGCAACCTGCCGCGCCTCTATTCCCACATGGGCGTCATGTCCACACTCGGCATCAAGCCACCGGGCGGCTGCCATTTTCCGCTCGTGGGCTGGACTGAGTTTGCGCGTCTCATCCAGCCGCTGATCGAGCGGGATAACTATGGCCGCAAGGTCAACGAATTTATCACGCCGCCGAATCTAATACGTGCCTATTATTCCAGTGCGGCAAAGGACTCTGTCGCGCTCGAGTTCGACCAAGCCATCGTATGGACGGATGAACTCAGCGGGCAATTCTACCTCGATGGCGAAAAGGACAAGGTCGTCTCGGGCATGGTGAATGGAAACGTGCTCACGCTCAGACTGAAGGCCCCCTCTGCCGCGACGAAGCTCACCTATCTCAAGGAATCCGCATGGAACCAGGACATGCTCCTCACCGGCACGAATGGCATCGCTGCGCTCACCTTCTGCGACGTGACTGTTTCCAAGGATGTCACCGGAAAGTAATCCGCTGCTGCACACGACGGAGCGAGCAGCCTGCCGCAACCTTGCCGCTTGCTGAAGATGCGCCGCGTCCCCTATCCCACCATAACGATGAAATCGAAACGCATCACCAGGCTGCTTCTCCTTTCGGCACTCACCCTCAGTGCAGGTTTCATCGCGCACGGGGCCACGCCGCTGGCACAGGACTATACCGTCGTCTTTCACAATCCCGATCCGGAATACTATGTGGAAGGCCCTGGCCTCGTGCGACTCGATGACGGCGCGCTCGTCGCCGTCGTGCCGGTCGTGCCTCGCCTGGAGTGGAGCGCGGCGCGGCGCGTGGAGCACAGCGTCACGCACATTCTCCGCAGCGGCGATGCTGGCAAAACGTGGCAGCCACTCGCGGAACTGCCGTATTATTCCGCCGCACCGTGGGTGCATGGCGGCGCGCTGTATCTTTTCGCGAACAAGCCAGGTGCAAAATCCCGCAATGACGACCTGCTCCTCCTGCGCAGTCGCGACGGCGGTAAGACATGGTCCGAGCCCGTCACCTTGTTCCGCGGCCATTTCTGGAACTGCCACACCGGAATGGCCGTGCGCGACAACCGCCTCTACTGGGCCGTGGACGACCTCAGCCTCGGCAACAAGCGCGGCCCGCGCGCAGTCGTCGGCGATTTGTCCGCCGACCTCATGAACCCCGCATCGTGGCGCATGTCCGAGCCCGTCCCCTTCCCCGGCGTGCCGGACGCACTCACGAACCCGAAATTCGCCGCGCTCCCCAGCCAGTATCTCGAGCCAAACGTCCTCAACGTCCGCGGCCACCTGCGCGTGCTCGCGACGGTAAAGCCCAAGCGCCAGTCCACCGCCGGCCTCTGCGCAGTGCTGGAACTGAACGACGACAGCAAGCAGTTCGGCCTCACTTTCACCCAGTACCACCCCATGCCCGGCGGGCAGTTGAAATTCTGTGTCCTCTGGGACGAGGCCTCGCAGATGTTCTGGGCCACAGCCAATCTCGCCGTGGACAGCCAGGGCGCATTCGACTGGTGGGCCGAGGGTGAAAAGCGCGGCAACTTCGCATTCGCGAGCGGCCTCGGCGGCAACGACCGCCGCTTCCTCATGCTCCTTTACGGAGTGGATGGCCTGAACTGGCTTCAAGCCGGCTGCGTCGCGCAGGCGGGGAAAATCTCGCAGTCCTTCATGTATGCGCGCCCAGTCGTGGACGGCGACGATCTCGCCATCATCGCCCGCGCCAGCATCCACGCGCCAAACCAGCACGACGCCGACTACGCCACCTTCCACCGCGTCCGCGACTTCCGCCACCTCGCGCTGAAACTCGTCCCCGAAGACGAGGGGAAGTGACGCCCGCCGTGGATTCCCGGCTTGTCCGCCCTCTCCGCATCTCCCAAGCACCACACAAACAAATAAATCCCCCATCATGAAAATCTGGCATCAAAAAATCGAACGCGTCGGGCAATTTCTGGATGAGGTCGCGAAAATCACGGAGACTTGAAAGGGGCCGGATGGAGAGTTGCCCTCGCCTTGGTTCCGCGGCCAGGAAGACGGGAGGCACGGCCTTTTGCCGGGTGCGTACCGCGGAGCAACCCCTGTGGATGAGGACTCACTGAGGCATGACTTTGCCATGAAGGCATTCCCATATCTTTCCGAGACTACGAGCCCCCTGATCGATCACTGGGACCGCTATTTTGTGATGCAGCACTACGGCCTCCCGACGCGGCTGCTCGACTGGAGCGAAGGCGCCTTGGTGGCATTGCATTTTGCGCTGCGCCACGTGGAGGATGGCGTCGATCCCGCAGTCTGGGTGCTAAACCCGTGGGAGACTAACCGATGCCTTGCGGATCTCGGAGACATCATTTGTGTATCTGCGGACAAAAGGATGAAACGATACCTGCCCGCACCGTGGGAAGCGGACAATTTGCCGGAAAAACCCGCTGCACTCCAAGCTCAGCTCAATTCAAAACGGATTACCGCGCAAAGAGGCGTATTCACGATTCATGGCAGCTCAAGAAAAGGGCTCGAGGAGTTCCAAAAACTCGGGGACAGTCTTGTGAAGGTGGAGATCAATTACATGGAGGCTGCGATCATGTTCGATCATTTGGTAATGGCGGGCATTACGGACTCCGTGCTTTTCCCTGACCTGGAGGGACTCTGCCGCGAGCTAAAGCGGTATTGGAGCACCCCATGATGCAGGAAGCGTGATCCGCGTTTACGGCAAGCTGCTCATCGCTGTCTCCGAGGCGAACCTGCAAGGCGAATGGGATGCTTCGATGCCGACTGCCACCGGGAGGAGCACGGCCAGTCCGAGGCCGCCTTCGATGGGCGTGGTGCGTGCGCAGATTTGCTATGGCTGCACGAGGATGCGCACCGCGGGCTCCCAGCAGTGTTCGCTCCAGAGGATGACTTCGCCGTCGGCAGCGCCGCTGGCGAGCATGTCGCCTTTCGATGAGACGGCCAGCGCCTGCACGGCGTCACGATGCGCCCGCAGTGTGAACCACGGCATGCCGCCCTCACCCTGGTAGAGCCGCACTGCGCCATCATCGCAGCCGACTGCGATGCCGAATGAACCGGCAATGATCTGCCGCGCCTCACCACCGACTTCGGCGAATGAACCGCGGAGGTTTGCCTTTTCGGGGTGCCAGGCTAAGACGCGTCCGCGCGCCGAGCTGATCACGCGTGTGCCATCCGCGGCGAAAGTGGCGGTGTAGAGCGGCGTGTCGTGCTCACGGAATGTGGCCTCGTGCTCCCACGTGCCAGTGCGGAAGACGGCGGCCGTACGATCACGGCTTGCTGAGACGAGCAATGTGCCGCCGGGGTTGAACGCGACCGACTGCACCCAGTCCGCGTGCTGCCGCAGGATGCGCTTTTCCTTTCCGGTGGAGACATCGAAGAGGCGCATCGTGCGATCACCGCATCCGGCGACGAGTGTGGAACCATCCTTGTCAAAGGCGACGCTGAGCACGACCTCAGGCAGGTCGCAGAGCAGGCGGACCACGTAGCTGTGCGCCACATCCACGAGCGCGACCGTGCCCCACTGCCCGGGCGTGCCGCCGCCGACAGCAAGCACGTTGCCCTTCGGATGCCACGCGAGTGAATTGATACGCTCGGGCATCCCGCCGACACGGCGCACAAGCGCACCCGTTGCGGAATTCCACATGAGAACCTCGTGGTATCCGCTGGATGCGAGACGACTGCCGTCGCCGTTGAAAGCAAGCGCAGTCACGGGCACGGGCTGTGCATAATGCACGGGCGCGGGACGGAGATGCTGCTCACGCACCAACTCGGCGAGCGGGCGCGAAGGCGCACCACCGTCGTACGATGCACCGGAATTCAGCCAGCGCTCGATGAGGACGATTTCCTCGGCAGGCAACGCTTCGGCTTTTTGCGGCATGCGGTCGTCGGGTTCGTTTGTGATGAGCAGTTTGAAAAGTGCGGACGCCTGCGCCTTGCCTGCGACGACCGTGGCGTCGCCGCTGTCTCCCGGCATTTGCAGCCGATCAAAGGAGTCGAGGCGGTAACCGCCTTTCGCGCTGTCCTCACAATGGCATGCGGAGCATCGGCGCTGAAGAAGCGGCGCGACCTCCTTGCGAAAACTCACCGGACGTTCATCGCCTCCGCCAGTCGCGCGACTTGAGTCCGCAAGGAACACGGCGAGCAGAAGATGGAAGATGGGACGAAACACTGCTCACTTCACCGCGCGACGCCGCACGGCTTAGGGCTCCGCTGTGAGTGCCTCCACGGTCGCCGCCACCTCCGGCGCAGGCAGCGAGAGCTTCTCGACGATGCGCGCGACATTCACGTGCTGCTCAACGAGGCTCTGGATGCGCTGGATCTTCTCATTGTCACCGGGAAGTGTCTTCACGGTCATCGAGTGCAGCGTGCTGGCGATCTTGTAGCTGTCGAGCGGCGAGGTGATGACGGGGAGTTCGCTTTCATGCAACAATTTCATCACGCTCTCATGCGGATGGTGGCCGGAGCTGAGCACAACGCCGCAGATTCCGCGCGGGTGATTGCTGGTGTGTGAAAGTGCCGCGAGCACCACATCATCGCGATCGCCAGGCGTGATGAGCAGCGTGCCTGGACGGAAAAGCGTGAGAAGGTGCCCCGTGCCCATGTCGCCGATGAGCACGTGGCGGACGAGCCGGCGCGAACTGGCGCGCGCGTTGACAAATTCGCCTTTCACCGCCTTGCACACCTGACCAAGCGTCGGATGACTGAGCAGCGGGTCGGCAGGAATGGCACCGAGAAGCTCAATGCTGAGCCGCTCAAATCCGCGGCGCGCGAAATCCACGACCTGATCGTATTTGTCCGGATGCACCTTGTTCATGATGACGCCGATCACCTCGACGCCCTGCTCCTTGAACACAGCACGGTTGAGCGCGATTTCATCAATGGGGCGCCCGATGCCGCCCTGGGTGACGAGGATCGCCTTGCTGCCGAGCAGATGTGCGACGCGCGCATTCGACAAATCGAACACCGAACCAACTCCCGCGTGGCCCGTTCCCTCGATGATGACGAAGTCCTTTTCCCACGCGGCGCGGTCGAAGGAGTTCTGGATGCGACGAACGAGCATGTCGGAATTCGACTGCTGGATGAACTTGCGGGTGAAATCCGGCTCGACGGCGATGGGACTGATGGCCTCAAGCGGCGAGCCGATGCCGTAAGTCTGGTCAATGAGCACTGTATCCTCATCAATCTTGTGGCCCTCGATCTCGACGAAGCGCTGGCCGACGGGCTTGATGAATCCGATGCGTCCCTGCGTCTTTCGCAGCGCACCGAAAATGCCAAGCGAGACCGTGGTCTTGCCGTCATTCTGCTGAGTGGCGGCGATGAAGAGCCGCTTTGTGATGCTGTTCATCGGCCCCTTTAGTTAGCTCGCGGCGCGTTCCGGATAAAGTTCGCGGTATTGAATCGCGAGCAGGCCCGCCGTCGCAGCGACGCCGAGGATTTCCTCATCAGTCGCACCGCGCGACACGTCCACGCACGGACGCGAGAGGCCGAGCAGAAACTGCCCGTACACCTCCGCACCCGCGAGATGCTTCACGAGCTTCGATGCGATGTTGGCGCTGTTGAGGTCGGGGAAAATGAGAACGTTCGCCTTGCCTGCGACGAGACTGTCATGCGCCTTGATCGCAGCCAGATCGGGCACGATGGCGGTGTCGGCCTGCATCTCGCCGTCGATCTCCATCTCAAGCCCGGCGTCGAGCGCACGCTGCTTTGCCAGAGCCGTCGCCGCGGCCATTTTCTGCACCGCGAGAATCTGTGAGGCGCCCTTGTTCGAGAAGCTGAGGAATGCTATGCGCGGCTTGTTGCCGGTGAGCTGCCGGCAGACCTTGCCGGTCTCGATGGCGATGTTTGCGAGCTGATCCACCGTCGGCTCGGGAATCACTGCGCAGTCCGCGAAGAAGATCACGCCGCGTTCGCCGTAGCGCTTGTTACTGAGGTCGAGCATCTGGCAGCTCGAAATCGTGGAGATTCCCGGCAGCGGCTGGATGAGCTGGATGAGCGGCCTCAGCGTGCTCACAGGCGTAAGGCCCGCGCCGACCACGAGACCGTCCACGAGGTTGTACTGCACCATCATCGCAGCGAAATAATTCGGCTGGGAGAGAATCTCGCGAGCCTGCTTTTTTCCCATGTCGCGGTAGCGCTTCAGCTTTTCCAGACGCGGGATGAAAGTCTCCATCTCCGAGGACTTCACCGGATCCACGATTCCGATGTGAGTGAGATCGATCTTTTCCGCGGCGGCGGCCTTCTCGACCAGATCACGCTCGCCGAGCAGGACGGGTGTGCCGAGGCCGAGCTTCGCAAAGCGTCCGGCGGCACGCACCACCGCAGGCTCGGTTCCTTCCGGGAAAACGATCCGCTTCGGGTGCTGTTTCAACTTTTCATAAACGGTCTCTACGAAACGCAACATGGCGTGGACTTTCGTGCGGCACGTCTGGCGTGACGAGTGAATTTTGTGTGGCTTTTTCCACCGCGCCGAGCGCCAACATCCGCGATGCCCGCCCACATTTTCGCATCACTTGCCGACTACCACATGCACACGCCGCTCTGCCGCCACGCGGAGGGCTGGCCGGTGGACTACGCGCGTGTGGCCGTGGAGCGCGGCCTCAGCGAGATCGGCTTCGCGGATCATAATCCGATGCCCGAGCAATTCGACGACTGGCGGATGCTGCGTGACGAACTGCCCCGCTACATCGAGGCCGTCGCAGAGGCGCGCGCGCAATTTCCGCAGCTCAACATCAAGCTCGGGCTCGAATGCGATTTCATCCCCGGCCAGGAATGGTGGATCGAGGAACTCACGGGCATGGCGGACTGGGATTACCTCATCGGCAGCGTGCATTACCTGCGGCAGGGCTGGGAGGTGGATCACCCGCAGTATGTCGCGAGGCACAAGGGCCACGCGGAGGAAATCTGGACCGATTATTGGGATCTCTACGTGCAGTGTATCCGCACCGGGCTTTTCGATTTCGTCGCGCACCCGGACCTGCCGAAAAAATTCGGCATCACGCCGACCGGCGACCTGCGGCGATACTACAACCCCGCGGTGGTGGCGCTGGCCGAAACAGGTACACCATTCGAGATCAATACCGCCGGACTGCGACGCGACTGCCGTGAGATGTACCCGGCGCGAGGCTTCGTCGAACTCGCACATGCCGCTGGCGTGCCTCTGCTGATCAATTCCGACGCACACACGCCCGGCGATGTCGGCGCAAATTTCGAGGAGGCTGCTGCGCTCGCGAAAAGCTGCGGCTATACGCAGACGATGCGTTTTGCAAAACGCCGCGGCTCGTCCGTGCCGCTGGCATGAGCATGAGACTGGTCGCGCGCAGATTCACGTTCGAGTTTCCGCGGCCCGCGCTCGTGATGGGCATCGTGAATCTCGTCGCGGATTCGTTCTCCGGCGACGGCATCACGGAAATTGACGCTGCGCTCGCATACGCGCGCGAACTCGTCGCGCAGGGCGCGGACATCGTGGACATCGGGGCGGAGAGCGCTCGCACGAATCGCGAAGCGCTGCCTGCCGCCAAAGAAGCCGCGCAGCTCGTGCGCTTCATTGAGCGATGGGACGCGAAGATTCCCCTCTCGGTCAACACCTGGCGTCCCGAGGTCGCGCGCATCGCTCTCGCGGCGGGCGGTGATTTCCTCAACGACATCGGCGGACTGCCGACGGACGAGAATGCGCGCATCTGCGCGGAGATGGGCGCGGCCCTGCTGATCATGCACACCATCGGCACGCCGAAGGTTCCGCACACGCACGTCGGCTATGCGGATGTGATGCAGAGCCTCGACGATTTCTTCGCGGATAAAATCGCCGTCGCCGAACGAGCCGGCATCCCGCGCGACGCCATCCTGCTCGACCCCGGAATTGATTTTGCAAAGCAGCGCGATGACAACCTGCGCATCTATCGCGAACTGGATCGTCTGCATCACTTCGGGCGCCCCATCCTGCTCCCAGTCTCGCGCAAGACGGTGATCGGCGAGGTGCTCGACCTTCCGCCTGTTGAGCGCGACGCGGGGACCGTCGCGTGCATCACAGCGGGCTTCCTCCGGGGCGCGCAGATTTTTCGCGTCCACAATGTCCGCGCCGCCGTGCAGACGCTGCGGATGCTCGAAGCGGTGGAGAGACACGAGTAGGCGTGAGCGGAAGCTCACGTCCGCGCTCTCCCGAGCGCGCTTACATAAGAAGCGCCGCCGGTCCGAAGACAGGCGGCGCTTAAAATACTGAAAGTGATTCGCTCGCAGCTCGATCAGAGCTGGCGGCAGAACTCCTCGAACCGATCGAGGCCCTTCTTGATGATGTCGAGACTCGTCGCGTAGCTGAGGCGCACGGTGCGGTCATCGCCAAAGGCGACTCCCGGCACGACTGCGACGTGATGCTTACTCAGAAGACGGTCGGCAAAATTCGTCGAACTGAGGCCAAGACCGCTGATGTTCGCGAGCACGTAGAATGCGCCCTGCGGCACGACGACGCTCACGCGGTTGATCTTCTGGAGCCGGTCCACCATGTACTGGCGGCGGAGGTCGAATTCCTGACGCATGTCCTCGACGGGCTGCTGGTCGCCCTTGAGCGCGGCGAGCGCGCCCTTTTGCGCGAAGCTCGTGCAGCCGCTCGTGGAGTGGCTCTGGATCGCGTCAATCGCCTTTGCGATCTGCTCCGGTGCACCGAGGTAGCCGAGACGCCAGCCGGTCATCGCGTAGCTCTTGCTGAAGCCGTTGATCGTGATCGTCAGATTATAGAGTTCCTTGCTGAGCGAGGCGATGGAAACGTGCTTTACGTCGTCATACACAAGCTTCTCGTAGATTTCGTCGCTGAGGATGAGGATGTCCTCGCCGAGTGCGACGTCGCCGATGGCGCGCAGTTCCTCCTCGGTGTAAACCGCGCCAGTTGGGTTGCCGGGCGAGTTCAAAATCACCATCTTCGTGCGGGGCGACATTGCGTCCTCGAATTCCTCGGCGGTCATCTTCCAGCCGTTCGATTCCTTCGTGGAGACGAGCACCGGTTCACCGCCCGCGAGGCGCACCATCTCGGGATAACTCAGCCAGTATGGCGCGGGGATGATCACTTCATCACCAGGCCCGACGCATGCGAGGATCGCGTTCAGGCACGAGTGCTTTGCGCCGTTGCTCACGACGATCTGATTCGCCGTGTATTCGAGGTTGTTGTCGGCCTTGAACTTCTCGCTGATCGCCTGACGCAGCTCAGGGATGCCGCTCGACGGCGTATATTTTGTGAAGCCCGCATTCAGCGCGGCGACGCACGCCTGCTTGATGTGATCGGGCGTGTCAAAGTCGGGTTCCCCTGCCCCGAAGCTGCACACATCGATGCCCTCGGCGCGCATCGCCTTGGCTTTGCTGTCGATGGAGAGCGTGAGTGATGGAGTGAGGATGGTGGCGCGTTCGGCGAGTTCCATGATTGGTGTTTTCAGTTTGTCGGTTTTCGGTTGAGGTCGGTCGGCTTACTTTTGGGCAAGCCAGTTCTCGATCAGGGTTCGGAAATTATTCTCCTCGATGCGAATGATGCCCATCTCACGCTGCGCATTCTCCGGCGCGTCGGAGGCGTGCGCGGCGTTGACCATGATGGTCTGTCCAAATTCGCGGCGGATCGTGCCATGCGGTGCCTTCGCGGGATCCGTCGGCCCGAGGACCTCGCGGATTTTGCGAACGGCATCCTCGCCCTGGTAGATCAGCGCGAGGCACTTCTCGGTGCCGGGTTGCGCACGGAGATCAGCGGGGCAGTCGCTCGGGCGGCGTCCGCTCATGAATGCCACGATCTCCTCCCAATTTTCGCGGCCATTGATCGGTCCGAGTATTTCGCCGAGCGCCATTTCCACCTCGGGCGTGAGTGCGAGATCGAACACCGGCTCCAGCGCCTTGCGTGCGAGTTCGCCCGAGCGTCCGCGCAGCTTGTCCTGCAGCACGGCGAGCACGGGCCCATAGAATTCCTCGGCCTGCGCGACGCTCATGTGAAGGACGTTGCACGCGATGATGTAGAGGCCCGTGCGGCTGAAAAGATCGATCACACCGCCAGGGCGCGCGTTCGGGAAACGGAAGTTGTCCGGCTTGATGAGCACGAGCGTCTTCTGCACGCTCGCGGTTGGAGGATAATCAATCGCCTTTTCCAGCAGGCCACCATCGCTGTCGGAGTATTCGGCCCAGAGCTTCAGATCGGCACGCGCACTCGCGGCATCCGGCGCGGTGAGCACCGCGGGCTCGAAGTAAATCACGCGACCGTCGTTGTCCGTGATGTAGTCGCCGAAGGTGTCGCGAATCGTCTCGCCGGACGAACGCTCATTCAGAATGTGTCCTGCGACTTCGCGCAATTTTTTCACCGCGTCCTCGCCGCGGAAGATGAGCATCAGCACACGGCGCTTCGTCCCGGCTTCCTTTGCGGAAAAGTGCCTCCTCACATATTTCTGGATCGTCTCCTGCGCCGCCCGGTGCACCGGATCGGAATCAGTCACCATTCCCGCGGCGTATTTTTCCACCAGCTCGGCGCTCGGCGAAAACATGCGTGCGGCCACGAGCTCGAGGCCGGTGCGGGAAAGAAGACGGGAGACGATGCCGCCGGTCCTCGATTTGCGAATCGAGTAAGGCGTGATGAGGACGTAGGAAAGTTCGACAGCCATGATGACTAAAAAGCCCACGTTGCCCGCCGAAATCTCTCAGCATTCAACGTAGGCTGCTTGTGTTTGGTAATTTGGTTCAGCTTGCGGGCCGGGAAGCTAGAGGGCCGCTTCGCGCACCGTCAACGAAATTTTCCCCGCATTCGGCCACATTTCGCGTCAGCCGCCCAGATACGCCTCTCGCACCTTCGGATTTGCACGGAGTGCTGCGGCCGTGTCGCGCAGCAGGATGCGCCCGGTCTCCAGCACGTAGCCATAGTGACTCACTTGCAGCGCAAGATTCGCGTTTTGCTCGATGAGCAGGACGGTGAGTTTCAGGTCGCGGTTGATGGCGACGATTTGCTCGAAGATCGTCTTCGTGAGCAGAGGCGCGATGCCGAGCGATGGCTCATCGAGCAACAGCAGCTTCGGCTTGCTCATGAGCGCGCGTCCGATGGCAAGCATCTGCTGTTCGCCGCCGCTGAGCGTGCCGGCGCTCTGCTTCATGCGCTCCTTCAGCCGAGGGAAGATCGTGAAGATGAAATCCAGATCCTTTGCGAAATTCGCAGTGTCGTTGCGAAGGTAGGCGCCCATGCGCAAATTTTCGTCCACGGTGAGGTTTGCAAAAACCATGCGTCCTTCCGGCGAATGCGCGATGCCGCGCGCGACGATTTGGTGCGGGGGCAGATTCGCGATCTCCTGGCCTTCAAACGTGATGCGCCCGCATTGTGCCCGCGCAAGCCCGCTGATCGCGCGCAGCGTCGTGGTCTTGCCCGCGCCATTGCAGCCGATGAGCGTGACGATGGTCCCCTGCTCCACTTTCAGACTGATGCCGTGAAGCGCGGTGATGGCACCGTAGCCGACGGTGAGGTCGGTCAACTCAAGCATGCTCGACCTCCTGCCCGAGATACGCGGCGATGACCTTCGGATCTTTTTGAATTTCCGCCGGCGTGCCTTCGCCGATTTTTTGCCCGTAATCGAGCACCGCGATCCGCTCGCAGATGCCCATCACAACCTTCATGTCATGCTCCACGAGCAGCACCGCGAGGCCGAATTTTTCCTGCACAAAACGGATCAGCTTCATCAGCTCGACCTTCTCCGTCGGATTCATCCCGGCGGCAGGTTCGTCGAGCAGCAGCAGCTTCGGCTTCGTGGCGAGAGCGCGGACAATTTCGAGCCGGCGCTGATCGCCGTATGGCAGCGACTTCGCCATCTCATCGCGCTGTGTGTGAAGGCTGAAAATTTCCAGCAGTTCCATCACCTGCTTTTCCACATCCGCTTCGCCGCGGCGGAAGCCGCCCATGCGCACGAGTGCATCGCGGATGCCGTGCGGACGATGCACTTGCACCGCGGCGCGGACGTTGTCGAAGACACTCATCGAGCCGAAGAGCCGGATGTTTTGGAAAGTGCGCGCGATGCCGCGCTTCGCGAGTTGGTGCGGACGCTGTCCGAGGGTCGTGTGTCCGAGGAAATTGATGCCACCTTCGGTTGGCTGATAGACCCCGGTGATCAGATTGAACGCCGTCGTCTTCCCCGCGCCGTTCGGACCGATGAGGCCGACGAGTTCGCGATCGCCGATGTGGAGATCGAACGCGGAGATCGCGGTGAGCCCGCCGAAGCGGATCGTGACGTTCGTGAGTTTCAGCAACGACTCGCTCACGCGTTGGCTCCCTTCTTTTTGCCGAAGCTGAAAAGCCCCTGCGGACGCAGCATCATGAGCACGATGATGAGCAGCGCAAAGACGACCATTCGCAGCGGCCCGAGCGCGCGCAGCGGTTCCTGCACGGCGGTGAGTATCACAGCGGCGGCGATGACGCCCGCGGTGTTGCCCATGCCGCCGAGGATGACCATCACGACGATGTCGATGGACTTCATGAAGTCGAAGCCGCTCGGCGAAAGTGTCGTCTTGTGATGCGCGTAAAGCCCGCCCGCGACGCCTGCGAAAAATGCACCGG
>JBDSAR010000460.1:0-9763 GCA_039922035.1 Chthoniobacteraceae bacterium | reverse complement strand
CGGATGAGGAACGCCCAGTCGCTCGACTGCGCGAGGAGAAGTTCGCGTGCAAGCTGGCGCAGGCAGCGCTCCTCGATTTCACCCGGAAGCGCACCGTCGGAAAAATGGCGCGCGCTGAAAATCATCTTCCGCTCGGCGTCATGCAGCTCGGAATAAATCCACGCGTTTGACGGATCGAGCCACACGCCATTGAATCCCGCATCGCCCCATGAGGAAGGCGCGGGCTCGGCGATCTGATGCGTTTCGTTTTCGGCGAGATATTCGCCCGGCGTGACGAGGCGGATTTCCGCGGGACTTTGCGCCGCCCCGCGCAACACGGCCGCGAGCCACTCCGGCCCCTCGAACCACCAGTGCCCGAACAGCTCGGCATCGAACGGACTCACGACGACTGGCGGCACGGGCATGAGCGCACGCACGGCGCGAAGCTGGCGAATCCGCGCATCGAGAAAATGCCGCGCGTGCGCCTGCACCCGGCCCAGTGCCTTTGCACGATCGTAGCACTGCTTGGGTTCACCGCCGGAGATGCGGTGCATTTTCAGCCCGGTGAAACGGCGCGGGCCATCGGGGAAAAACTTGCGGAACTCCTCCTCCGGCATGTCCCATCCCGCGTCGCGGTAAAAATCGCGATACCAAGGATCGCCAGGATAGCCGTCGGCGGCGCTCCACACCTGCCGCGCGGATTCGCGATCACGTCCGAACACCGCGACGCCCTCGGGAGTAAAGACCGGCGCAAAGATCGCCCGCTGCGGACGCGGTGTGCCGAGCATGATCCCGTGCGAATCGAGCACGCACCAGCGGATGCCGAACTCCGCGAGGATGCGATCCACGCCGGGACGCCACGCGCATTCCGGCAGCCAGATTCCGCGCGGATCGCAGCCGAACATCGTGCGGTGCGCCTCGACTCCGAGCGCGATCTGCACGCGGACGGATTCCTCTCGCAGCATGAGCGGCAGGTAGCCGTGAGTCGCGGCGCACGCGATGATTTCGAGATGGCCGCGATCCTGAAGCGAATGAAATGCGGCGATGATGTCGCGCTTCCAACGTCGCGCCCACCATTCGCGAACGCGCAGCAGACGCAGCAGGTAAAAGCGTGCGGCGTGCTGCTCCCCGGCGTGCGCCTCACTGCGATGCACTTCATTTTCCGCGATGGCGATGAGGCGATCAAGGTGGCGCTCGTAGCGCGAACGCAGCAGATCGTCGCGGAGCATGTGCCCGAGCGTCGGCGTGACGGACATCGCGAGGCGGAACGGCACACCTTCATCCGCGAGTCCGTGCATGACGTCGAGGAGCGGAAGGTAGGTCTCGGTGATTGCCTCGAAGAGCCATTCCTCCTCCAGAAATTCCGCATGCTCGGGGTGCCGCACGAAGGGCAGGTGCGCGTGCAAAATCAGCGAAAGGCACCCGGGTAGCATGACGCGAGCCTACGCGGGACGGGGACTGCGCGACAAGCGCCGCAGACTGAAACACACACCCGTCGCAATTTTTGGTTTGTGGGGGGGCGGTTGACGATGACACTGCGCGCCCAACGCTCGCTTCGCTTGCGAGGGATCCACGAATGAACCTGCCAAACAAACTCACAGTCTCGCGCTTCGCGATGACGGCGGCATTTGTCACCACCATGGCGTTCGGGCTGGAGTGGAAGGAACTGCACGCGCCGGGCCGGGAGGCGGGATGGAGCTTCTCGTACACGGCGGCGCTGCTGCTCTTTCTCGGAGCAAGCGTGACGGATTACCTCGACGGGCACTTTGCGCGGAAGCTCGGCGTGGTGACGAATTTCGGGAAGCTGATGGACCCGCTCGCGGACAAGGTGATGATCGCCGCGGCTTTCATCTGCCTCGTGCCGCTGAAGGCGATTCCGGCATGGGTGGTCATCGTGATCGTCGCGCGCGAATTCCTGATCACCGGCCTGCGTTTGCTAGCTGCGGGACGCGGGGTGATCCTTCAAAGCGAACGGCTCGGAAAGCACAAGGCACTCTGGCAAATCGTGACCTGCGGCTATTTCCTGCTGCTCCTCGCTGTGATGGAGTGGGAGCGCGCAGGCTGGGTTTCACTGCATGTGAAGCAGTGGTGGTGGCAGGCGTGGCGCTACGGCGGATGGGCGCTCGCGGCAGTCACGCTCGTGCTGACGCTCTACTCGGGAATCGGGTACCTGTGGAAACACCGCGACCTGATCGAGGAATGATCCATCCGGCGGTGCGAGGCTAGTCGCCTTCCTGCTCGATGATGTCGCCCGGCTCCACCCTGGGATCGAGGGAAGGATTCTTCTTGATCGCCTTCCGGCTGTAAATCGTGGCCCGGCCGCCACGGATGATCTTCATCGTGTCCTTTGCAAATTCCGTGGGCCCACCCGCCGAACTGATGGCTCCGGTCAGCGTGAGATCCTGGATCCACGCCTGCTTGCCCGGCGAACGCACGGAACCGCCGACGATCATCGTGCGCGCATTCCGATCCGAGCTTTGGGTGATGTTCACATTCGCAATGGTGAAGATTTTCGCCGCCTTGAGACTGCGCTCTATGCTGGACGCCAGCGCCGTGCTCGACATTCCCACGGCGGAGACGCGACCGATGAGGGGGACGGTCACGGAACCTTCGTCCACGGTGAGCACGAGGTTGAACTCGCGGGTGAATTCTTCGGGCGGACCGCTGAGGCGCATTTCAAAGACATCGCCATTGCGAAAGACATTGTCCGCGTGAACACGCGGGAGGGCGATGGCCAGCAGGCAGAGAATGCAGAGGAGGATCGTTTTCATGGCTCAGTATGCGTCCTGATTGCCGTCGTTGTCGGCGGAGGCTGCCGCTGCGGCGGGTTTCTTCTTGTCGTCGGGATGATCGCGCTTGGGGCCGTAGTAGTCCTTGTAGTTCGAGTAGTAGCGGTAGGAGTCGTCCTGCCGGATGTCCACGTTGTTGAGGACGACGCCAATGAGATTGCCGCCGACGTGGTTGACGGTGGATTTCACGCGCTGGAGCATGTTGCGCGGGAAGCGGCGGTATTGGACGACCATGATCGTGTTGTCCACCTCGGAGACGAGGATGCTCGCGTCTGACACGCCGAGGATGGGCGGCGAGTCGAAAAAGACGACGTCGTAGTGCTTCTTGAGCTGAAGGATGAGTTCAGTCATGCGCGGCCCGTTCAGGATGCCGACATCCTCCATGGAGAGATTGCCGCTCGGGATGATCGAGAGGTTGTCGAGGCGCGACGGGTGGGTGATTTCCTCGAGCGTCTTGCGACCGTGCAGGTAGTCCACGAGGCCGATCTCATTCTCCACATCGAAGAGGCGATGCTGCGAAGGTCTGCGAAGATCGGCGTCCACGACGAGCACGTTGGCGCCACCCTTGGCGTAGATGTAGGCGAGATTGCAAAGCGTGGTGCTCTTGCCTTCGCCGGGGCCGCCGGAGACGAGCGTGTAGGTGTTCGATCCGTGGTCGGGGAGGTTCAGCTCGATGTTGCCCTTGAGAATGCGGTAGGCCTCGGCGTCGGCGGTGTCCCGCTTTTGCTTGAGGAGGATCACGATGTCCGTCGGGATGACGGCGAGCACAGGGAGGCTGAGGTGCTTCTCAATGTCGTCCACGGTCTTCACCGAGGTGTCCAGGTACTCGATGAAGAATGCGAGGGTGATGCCAGCGACGACGCCGAGCATGGCGGCGACGAGCATGTAAAGGATCACGCTCGGCTTCTCCGGATAGAGGCCGGGCTGTGCGCGCTGCCAGATCTTCACGGGAACCTGCGAGATCATATTGTCAAACCGCGCCTGATCGTAGCGCTGCCGGATGCTGAGCAGGAGTCCCTTGGCCATGATGTAGGCGGACTTCTTGGTGACGTAGCGGGCCATCAGCGTCTTCTCTTTAATCTGGCCTTGTCTGGTGGAATCCATGTTTTCCGAAAAATTCTTGAGGGTCGTTTCCTCGATAGTGAGTCTGGTCTTCAGCGAGCGCTTGATGCTCTCGAGCTGGTCGGTGAGAATCTTCTGATAGACTTCTCGCTGGGCGCGCAACGACTTCACCCGCGGGTGGTTTTCTCCAAGGCCGGCACTGAGGAATTTCGCCTCCTCAGACTTGGCCTCCTGGAGCTTGGGGAGCGTGGTTTCGACCGTCTGGTCCGTGATGCCAAGGATGCGGATCGCCTCCATGAGTTCCTCGGGCTTGAGCTGTTCAATGCGCTGGAGCTGGTTGCGCATCTGATCCACCACCGCGCGTTTTTCCAGGACCTGATTCTCGCCGCTGATGATTCCTGTCTGCGCAGAAATCGAGAGGGGCGCACTCGAACTTTCGGGATCAGGGTCCACGATACTGTCCTCCTGCCGGATCTTCGAAGCATCCTGGAAAAGCTGTGTGAGCTCGTCCTCCTTCGTCTTCAGCTCGTCCTTCATCTCGGCGAGCGTCTGGTCCATGTTCTTGTGCAATTCCTCGATGCGCTTGTCCCGATAAGTGACGGCGACGGTGTTCGCGACGTCTGCGGCGAGCTGCTTGTCGGTGTGATAGATGCCGATATCCACGAGGGTCGTGTTTCGCTGTTCCTGCACGATCATGCTGCGGGAAAGATTCTCCGTGACCCACTGCAGGGGCATCTGCATTCCAGGTGGGGAAAGCTTTTTGACCAGATCGAGTTTCTCGATGACCGGATTCAGGATTTCCGATTTTTTGAGCACCTGAATCTGCGTGGCGAGAAACTGCTGATCAGTCCGGCCCGTGGCGTTGGCCGATCCGACGTCGGTGCCGCGGTTGAACGTGTCCGGCTTAATCTCGACGGTGACCTGGGAATAAAACTGGCGCGGGAGGAAAAAGACGTAAACGCCCGCAGTGACCATCACCAGGAAGAAGGTGAGGAGGATGAGGCCAAGGCGAAGCTTGACGACACGCCAGTAGTCCAGGAAATGAAGTTTTGCCTCTGTGGATTCAGTCATGTGGCAGGAATGTATGCGTTGCGAAGTCTGGGACGGAGGGGGGAATTCAGCTAACCACGCGAGGCGCGTGTTCGCAACGGAAGAGTGGGTTCCAGCCCGATGCCGCCCGACCGCCTCTAGTACTCGTACTGAACGGTGAAAAGAACGCGGTTCCGATCGAAATCCTGCAAGCCACCCGTTGTGTCCTGAAGGGTGTAGCTGTAGCGTCCGCCGAGCGTGAAGTGACGATCAATCCGGTATTGCATCCCGACATTCAAGTCATACACATTTGTCGCGCTGCCCGTCCCGGAGCGGGGGCTGTAATCGGTATGGATGAAATTGAAGCCGGCATTGCCGGAAAGGCGCGCGGTAAACGCCTGCTGATAGGTCAGCCCGAGCCGGTAGGACAGATTCTCGTCCCCAGCCGTGCTCGACTGCTCATTGCCGTAGCGTGCGTTCAAAGTCAGCGTAGAATGCCGGGCCATCCGGTAGTTCAGAGACAGCTCGGCGTACGGGGCGCTGCTGCTGCCACCGGCGTCGAAGCTGCGGAAGGAGGCACCTGCGCGGAAGTTCGCCGTCATATGCCGCGTGGCGATCCAGTCCACACCGCCGAGGACATAAGCCGTCTGGGCGTTGAGGGTCCGGTTATTGATGTATTCGTCGAGTCCGTAACGTACCTCGGCCACCCAAGCGACCCGCGGCGATGCCTGAAAGCGGAACTCATTTCCGAAAATGAAAGTCCAGTAGCTGTTCGAGAGCTGGGTGGGGCTTTCATTCGCGTACTTGAGGATGTTCACGGAAGCACTGGTGACCGTGCTGAAATGAGGCGCCCAGCGGTAACTGAGATCAAATTTCGTGGAACCCGTGAAATAGTCGCCGCCGACCAGACTCGTGGAGGCGTAAAGGTTGGAATAATCCGGCTGCGAGAGATATGCGAAACTCGCATTGGCCGTGAACTGCGTCCGGGGATCAATCTTGTTCACATACAGCATCCCGAGCCGTGCATTGAAATCCGAGCTGTTGTTCGGCCGATCCCAGTAAAAGTCTCCGCCTGCCTCGAGGTTCACTGTGAAAACAGTCCTCGGCTTCAGCCATTGCGCATCCCAGTGGCCGTTCACATACGTGAAGCCGCTCCGGCTCCGCGGTCTGCCGACAGCACCCAGATTCGTCTTAGGCGTCTGGTCCGGATTGTCGTCATACCCGATGCCCACGGACGCGCCGAAGCGGTACTTCGGACGCGCATACTGGCCCTGCCCGGGCGTCACCACCTGCGGCCCGTGCCCGTAGAAGCCCGGCGCCACGATTCGGGTCTCATTCCCGCCGTCGCCGCCCGATCGCACCACAGGCGCTTCCGGCTCCGGCTCGGGATCCGTAAATTTGCGCCCAGACTTCTTCTTCGGCTCATCTGCATCGCCGGTGTTGTACGCAAACTGGGACTTCTTGGTCGCGCCACTCCTGCCCGATTCTCCGGTCCGGAAAGGACTGCCCGACGTCGTCGCAGCGGGATTCGGCACCCCTGCTGCCGCATCAGCGGATTTTGCCGCACTCTTGGCCGCGCCGGGTACGCCGGGTGCTGTTACATCCGTGGCAGCGGCAGGAGTGACTGCCTCACCCGCGGCAGGATTCGGCGGCACGACCGCATCCTGTCCAAGGGTGACATTTGCCCAGAGGCATGTACCGATTGCAACCAAGGCGGTCGGCCTCAACGCATATTGCAGCACAGGATGAAAAATGGGGTTCGACTTCATGGTTGGAGAAAAAAATCTGGCGTCGCGTTTGGGGGCCTGTTCCATGAACCGTTAAAAGCCCCCTCCAGTCAAGGCAAGATCTTGATTCAGCCGTCACGTAAATGTCACACGTGAAAATCCCTGCGTTTGCCGAACCCACTCATTATGCCTCAATCAGTGAGGCAGGCAAATCCGTGGGCTCAGGAAAAGCCTCCGCCACCATCATTGCAGAACCTTCATTCACCACCGGCAGATGCGCCACTTGCGGGACAATCGGAAGCCGCGTCCCGCAAGGCAACACCACCGAACCAGCACGCAGGCCCCGCGCAACTACGTCCGCAATCCTCCAAGAATCTCCGCCGCCTTCGTCAGCGCACGCGCGCGGTGGCTCAGCGTGTTTTTCACTTCGGGTGAAAGCACGCCGAACGTCTCCGCATGTCCGTCCGGAATGAACATCGCGTCGTATCCGAAACCGCCGCAGCCGCGCTCCTCTGCAATCACGCGGCCTTCGACGCGCCCATCGCACACCACGAGCGTGCGACCCGACTGCGCGAGTGCCATCGTGCAGCGAAAGCGCGCGCGCCACGGCTGCGGCGCGCTGCACGCGAGCAGTTCGCGTTTCAGCCGCGCACGATTCGCGGCGTCGTCGCCGTGAGTGCCCGCATAGAGCGCGCTCTGCACGCCGGGATCGCCGCCGAGCGCGTCCACTTCCAGACCGGAATCATCGCTGAGCACGACTCCCGGAAACACCAGCGAAACGGCCTCGGCCTTGATGCGCGCATTTTCCTCGAATGTCGCACCCGTCTCATCCGGCGCAGGCACCTCGCGATGCGCGGTGAGATCGCTGATCTCCCACGCTTCGCCGAGAATGGCGCGGATCTCCGCAGTTTTGTGGGCGTTCTTCGTGGCGATGAGGAGGCGGGGCATGGAGTGCGGAATGTGCAGTTCTCAGTGCTCAGTCCGCGTCCGCATTTCAAATCAAACATCGTACTTACGCCATCTGCTCGCTCGAACAGGACGCCGAGACTATATTTCTTAACGCAGAGGCGCGGAGAAAAAATGAGAGGCACGCAGAGAGCGATTCATTCCCATTCCTCCGCGGAACTCTCTGATTCCCCTGCGCCTCCGCGTTGAAATCCGCTTCCTCGCATGGACGCCTCCACGCCACGATTCCTGCATTGCCCCGCGCGCCCGCCGCCGCCACATTCCGCGCCCTTTCGACATGACCACCGAGCGACGCAGACCATTTCCCTTCGACCAATTCGAGCCACGCTGGCAGCGCGTGTGGGAGGAGAGGCAGACCTTCCACGTCCCGAACCCCGGCGAGCCCGGCTTCGATGCTTCGCGCCCGAAATACTACGTGCTCGACATGTTCCCCTACCCGAGCGGCGCGGGGCTGCACGTCGGGCATCCCGAGGGCTACACGGCGACGGACATCATCGGGCGGTTCAAAAAAATGAGCGGCTTCAACGTGCTGCACCCGATGGGATGGGACGCGTTCGGCCTGCCGGCGGAACAATACGCCATCAAGACCGGCCAGCACCCGCGCGCGACCACCGAGGCGAACGTCGCCAACTTCCGCGCGCAGCTCCAGCGCATCGGCTTCGGCTACGACTGGCAGCGCGAGGTGAACACCACCGACCCCGGCTATTTCAAATGGACGCAGTGGATTTTCCTCCAGCTTTACAACGCGTGGTTCAACCCGGCGACGAATCGCGCGGAGCCGATCTCCAGCTACACGGGCGATGATGTGGACGGTGTGCGGCTGGCTTACATTTCGGAGGCGCCCGTCAATTGGTGCCCCGAACTCGGCACGGTGCTTTCCAATGAGGAAGTCGAAGGCGGCAAGAGCGAAGTCGGTGGCCACCCCGTCGAGCGACGCCCGATGCGCCAGTGGATGCTGCGGATCACGTTGTATGCGCAGCGGCTCATGGACGAACTCGACGGCCTCGACTGGCCCGAGAGCATCAAGATTCACCAGCGAAACTGGATTGGACGAAGCGAGGGCGCGGAGGTTCATTTCAAAGAAGCCGCAACTGGCACAACGATCACCGTTTTTACCACGCGGCCCGACACACTCTACGGTGCGACCTACATGGTGCTCGCGCCGGAACATCTCATCGTGGACAGGATCGTCACCGAGGAACAAGCGACCGCCGTCGAGGAGTATCGCGAAAAGGCTGCGCGCAAATCCGACCTCGAACGCGCCGAACTCGCGAAAGACAAGACCGGCGTCTTCACCGGCGCATTCGCGATCAACCCCGTGAGCGGCGAGCGCATCCCGATCTGGATCGCCGACTACGTGCTCACCGGCTACGGCACCGGCGCGATCATGGCCGTGCCCGCGCACGACGAGCGCGACTGGGAGTTTGCAAAAAAATTCGCGCTGCCCATCCGCGAAGTCGTCTCGCCGGAACCACGGCTCGGCCTCGGCGGCGGCAGCGTGTGCGACGCAGAGCCGCTCGAATGCTTCGTCGGCGAAGGTTTCGCGATCCACAGCGGCCCGCTCGACGGCCTGCCCACTGCGGCCGCGAAAGCCGAAATCATCGCGCGCCTCGAAGCGCAGGGCCTCGGCAAAAAGACGATCAACTTCAAACTCCGCGACTGGCTCTTTTCGCGCCAGCGCTACTGGGGCGAGCCCTTCCCCATCGTGTGGGAAAACGGAAAGCACCGCGCCGTCGCCGAGAGCGAACTGCCCGTCGTCCCGCCAGAGCTTTCCGATTTTAAACCCACCGGCACGCCCGAGCCGCCGCTCTCGAAGGCGAAGGACTGGGTGCAATATTCGCCGACCGCCACGCGCGAACTGAACACCATGCCGCAGTGGGCCGGCTCGTGCTGGTATTACCTGCGCTACATTGACAACACGAACGCCACGCGCTTCGTCGGATCGGAAGCCGAGCGCTATTGGATGACCGGCTCCACCAGTCACCAGTCACCAGTCACCAGTCACATTCCCAAACCCGGCGGCGTGGACCTCTACGTCGGCGGCACCGAGCACGCCGTGCTGCACCTGCTTTACGCGCGCTTCTGGCACAAGGTGCTCTTTGATCTCGGCCACGTCTCGACGCCTGAACCTTTCCAGAAGCTCGTGAACCAAGGCCTCATCCTCGGCGAGGACGGCGTGAAGATGAGCAAGAGCCGCGGCAACGTGGTCAA
>JBDSAR010000459.1:0-9642 GCA_039922035.1 Chthoniobacteraceae bacterium | reverse complement strand
ACGCATCGGGATCGTCCTCGGAAAAGGAGGCGGCGCCCTGCGGCCCATGCTGCCCGCATTTCGCTGCTTCCTTGGCGGACGACTGGGCGCCGGCACTCAGTGGTTCTCATGGATTCACGTCGAAGATCTCGCCTCGCTGCTCCTCTCGACCGTGGAGAATCTCGACATTCACGGCGCGATCAACGCCACCGCGCCGTGGCCTGTGCGGAATTACGAATTCACGCGCGCACTCGCACACTCGCTGCGCCGACCCGCATTCTTGCATGTCCCCGCATTTGCGCTGCGCCTCCTGCTCCGCGGGTTCGCCCGCGAACTGCTCGACAGCCGGCGCGTGCTGCCCGCTGCCGCGACGGCGCAGGAATTCGGCTTTCAGTTTTCCGAGATCGCTCCCGCTCTCGCGGACATCACCGCCTGAGCTTTGGACCAAAGGCCGCGCCGGGGTTGCAGAAGCGAATATGCTTCGCACTCCGCTGCGCTTCCGCTGAATCTCCCGCATGGCCGTACCTCAAAACACGATCGCAATGGTCTTCGATTACGATCAGACCCTTTCGCCAAACTACATGCAGGACGAGGTGCTCTTTCCCTCGTTTGGGATTGACCCTGCAAAATTTTGGCAGCGTTGCCACGCGCTTGTCCGCGACGAGGGCTACGACAACGAACTCGCCTACCTGAAGGCGCTGCTCGACTACCTCGGCATGGATCGCCCGACGAACAGGCAACTGCGCGAACTCGGCGCGGGGCTGAATTTTTTCCCCGGCATCCCGGAGATGTTTGAGGAATTCAAGACCGGCCTGCTGCGGCCCGAGCATGAGATGCTCGGCATCCGCGTGGAGCACTACATCATCAGCAGCGGCATCAAGGCGCTGCTCGAAGGCTCGCGTCTCGCGCCGCACATCCGCGCGATTTTCGCCTGCGAGTTTGCGGAGGATTCCGCAGGGCGCATCGCATTTCCAAAGCGCGTGATCAGCCACACGCAGAAGACGCAGTTCCTCTTCCGCATCAACAAGGGCATGCTCGAACACTCCCAGGACGTGAACGATCACATGCCGCCGGAACTTCGCCCGGTCCCGTTCGAGCACATGATCTACATCGGCGACGGCCCCACCGACGTGCCGTGCTTCACCGTCGTCCGTCAGCACGGTGGCCACGCCATCGCGGTGTATAATCCCGACGACAAATCGCGGACCAGCTTCCGCAAATGCTACCAGCTCGTTGGCACCGCGGATCGCGTGCGGCACATTGCCCCTGCCGATTACCGCCCCGGCAGCCACCTTCGCCTGCTCATCGAGCAGATGGTCGGGGAGACGGCCGACAGGATTCTCACGCGCCGTCAGCGCGATGTGGAGGAGAACACGGTGCGCGCGCCGAAGCATTGAGAGCGTTGAGCCGCAATCAATGCTTCAATGCGAGTGTGTCCCCTTTGCACCTGTGCATGGAAATGAGTCGCAGCCTGTTCAGGCGGGCCGGCGGGCGAAGGATCATCCCGCTTGTCTTCCGCGATCCGTGACGCTAGATGACAAATGCTGACCGCCCACCCGTGACCCGCGGGTCGGCCAACATTGCCGACCACATGAAATCCCTCCCAACATTTTCGCCGAAGCCCTGCGCCGTTCGCTTCGCGACTCTGCTTCTCGCATCGCTCCTCCTTCTCGGTGCGACGGTCCAAACCGCCAGTGCAGGCGATGCCCTGACCAGTGCGGTGGTTGGTGCGACCGGCCCTGCCCGCAAAGGTTTGATGCGATCCCTGTTCGGCGACAGGCGTACTGCCGATAGCACCCCGGTGAGCGCGATGGACCGCGTGAACCGCAGCATCCTCGGTCTGCCGCTTGGGATTCTTCGCAGCGTGGGCAAGGGAGTTTCCAAGATGGCCTTGAGGACTGTCACGGACCACGTCTCGCACGCGCCGACCACGCGCTGATCTGGTTTCGCGGCGCGGTCTGCTGCGGATGTCGTTTAGTTTTTGCGGCAATCTGAAGGTGCCCCGCGGTTGAATCTCCCTTTCATCGCAGGACAGGCGGAAGTGGCGTGAGAGTAAGCGGCGGCAGAGGCCGATGGTGCAAAATCGCGCCGACACCGATTGCGCCTTGGCAAATGCGGACCGCCTCCTACTTTCGCCCGCCCTATGTCGAACTATAAAATCGCCGTCCTGTCCGGAGACGGAATCGGACCCGAAGTGATGCTCGAAGCGCGCCGCGTGATGGCCGTGATCGAGAAGAAATTCCGCCTCACGTTTTCCTGCACCGAGGCCCGCGTCGGCGGCATCGCGATTGATGTGGACGGCAAAGCGCTGCCCGAAGCGACCATCCAGATCTGCCGCGACAGCGATGCGATTCTCTTCGGCAGCGTCGGCGGTCCGAAATGGGAGACGCTCCCGCCGAACGAGCAGCCCGAGCGAGGCGCACTGCTCCCGCTGCGCAAGCACTTCGGCCTCTTCGCGAATCTCCGCCCCGGTATCTGCTACCCGCAGCTCACGCACGCATCGCCCGTGCGCCCCGACCTCGTCGCGGGCGGCTTCGACATGCTCTGCATCCGCGAACTCACCGGCGGCCTCTACTTCGGCCAGCCGAAGTACACGCGCGAGGAAAACGGCGAGCCCGTCGCCGTGGACACGATGGTTTACAAGCGCAGTGAAATTGAGCGCATCGCCCACGTCGCATTCCGCGCCGCGCAGGGGCGGCGGAAAAAGGTTACCTCGATTGACAAGGCGAATGTCCTCGAAAACTCCGTGCTCTGGCGCAGGACCGTCATCGAAATCGCGAAGCAGTATCCCGACGTCGCGCTGAACCACCTTTACGTGGACAACGCCGCGATGCAGCTCATCAAAGCCCCGAAGGACTTCGACGTGATGCTCGCGGAAAATCTTTTCGGCGACATCCTCAGCGACGAAATGGGCGCCATTGCCGGCAGCATCGGCATGTTGCCGAGCGCGAGCCTCGGCACTGCAAAACCGGGGGGACTCTACTTCGGCCTGTTCGAGCCCGGCGGCGGCTCCGCGCCCGACATCGCAGGGAAGGGGATTGCCAACCCGCTCGCACAGATCCTCAGCGTCTCGATGATGCTCCGCTACGCGCTCGGCCAGAACGCCGCCGCCGATGCGATTGAAGCCGCAGTGCGTGAGGTGATTGATGCGGGTCTGCGCACCGGCGACATCTGGAGCGAAGGCACAGCCAAGCTCGGCACCGAGGCCATGGGCACCGCCGTCGCCTCTGCTCTGTCAAATTCGTGAACGGTTAACTCAACCCCCGC
Organism: Chthoniobacteraceae bacterium; assembly: GCA_039922035.1. Classification (GTDB taxonomy): domain Bacteria; phylum Verrucomicrobiota; class Verrucomicrobiia; order Chthoniobacterales; family Chthoniobacteraceae; genus SXWH01. Next base: position 6,396 of record JBDSAR010000459.1, on the reverse strand, counting down.
CTTTCGACTTTCAATCGTGAAAGAGGCATCGCGCGATTGGGGGCTCCGTGACCTGACACACCAGTCAGTTCGCATTGATGTGCTGAGAACAGAAGCCCTTGAACTGATGTCGGGATGGTTGCACCGACCTTCCACAAAGACAGGCACGCCCGCAATTGCCGACTGGCTTTCCGTTTGAACTTCCTTCGCAGATACCCGCTGCGAGAAATAACTTGGCAAACGGCAACGGCGGGTCACTCTCGCAGTCGTTAATACGGGCGCATAAAACTCTCTTCGCAACGAAGAGTCTCCTCACTCGAAATCAGAAAGGATTATCCAAATGACGAATCCAACCCCCGACGGCGACCATCATGACGCCAAGAATGGAAAGAAAGCCGGAGCACTTGGGCCCAGTCCCATCCCGGCAAGCGGCCCAGACGCAGCCCGGACGGGAACCGGTGGCGGGAAGCCTCGCATGGTGTGGTGGCTAATCGTGCTCGTCATCGCAATCCTGGCGATAATCATCGCCCTCGTCTATTTCGGGACGAAGCCAAGTGCGACGGCAGATACGTCTTCTTTCGCTCTGTTTCAATTCTTAGTCCTCGCACCATTCTTTGCCATCATATTTCCGCTCTCTGCGCTGGCATTCTTTCGCCGGGAAGTTCCCCGGCTCGTAGCGCAACTGAAGATTGATTATGCCATGCTCGGCACCCGGCCAACGAAGGGACTTTCGACGGGCCGCCCGGAAACTGATGAAGCCACCAGCCGATGGCACGGCGAGAGTTATACTCTTCATTGCATGCTGGCCATGTTGGCGGCGGGCGCTGGAGCGGCGATCTTCTGCTGGTCATCGGATTCCCTGAAAAGTGTGCTGGATGCGAATACGCAGCGCGGAATGCAATTGGGATTCATGGGAGCCTATCTCTATGCCTTGAATCTGATTTACCGCCGCTACACCACGGGGGATCTGCAACCGCATGTTTATCTTTCCTGCGCGGTTGGGATGGTCGCCGGCATGGCCTTCAACTTTGTGGCTTTCACAGGCATCACTAAGATCGCGAGTTCCCCGGCACCAATCGCGGTCGCCGTGCCCGCTCAACTGGCACCACCACCGGCACCAGTAGCCACTCCGCCGCCTGGCGATGCTCGTGGCACGGCAACCCCGCTAACGGCGACTCCGGCACCCGCCAAGGTGGAAAGTGCGGCAGTGCAGCCGGCGGTGACTCCGCAAGCCGCCGAGTTCACGGGGATGGGGGCCGGGGTCGCGGCGATCCTGGCATTTGCCTTGGGCTACTTTCCTAATCTGGCGATTCGCTGGTTTGGACGCATCTCGCGGACTTCCATGCATGAAAGCCAGCGGCGTTCCGATGCTCTGCCTCTCGCGATGATTGATGGAATCAGCGAACTGCATGAGGCGCGACTGCAAGATGAAGGGATCGATAACGTGCAAAACCTGGCGACCGGCGACATTAAGGATCTCGTCGAAAGAACCCCTTTCTCTGCGCAGCAGATTGTCGAATGGGTGGATCAAGCCCTGTTGTATCTGTACGTGAACCCCGGCGAGATTGATGCCTTCCGGCGGGCTGGTGTCCGCTCAGTGACCGACTTTCACGACATCTGGGGCAAGATCAGCATCCGTTACGAATTAAAGCCCGACGGCTCGATGGCGCGAATCCCTCCTCCGTCAAAACTGGGTGACTTCGATCAAAGGCGCAAAGACATCGCCGCGCAGCTTGCGACGACGGAGCATCGGCTGGACTGCCTGTTCCTTGCCACCGTTCAAGGGCCTAATATGGATCACGTGCGCACTTATTGGGTCAATGTGCAAACCGCCCGGATTCAGACGCGGGACATTTTGATTAACCAAGTCTGCGGCAGTGTTGGCCGCGCCCTGAGAAAAGTCACCCGTGAAGGAGGTCTGCTCAAGGTCGAGGAAGTCATCCAGTTCCTCTTCGCGGCCGAAGCCACTTTGACCGGCAAGGATGATTTGGTGAGCGCCACGCCGGAATCGCTCTATGGGAAGGCTTACCTTAAAATGCACATCAAGGAGGAGGCCGAGGCCCGGCGGCTTTTTGAGAAATGCATCGAGCAGTTTCCCGAGGATCCCGTCGCTTATAACGATTTGGCATGGATGGATCTGCAATCACCGTTTCACGACACGGATCTTAAAGTTGCGCGTGACCGCGCACGGCGGGCCGTGCGACTGGCTATCGCGAGAAGACTCAAGGCCGATCTTGCCGCCACCTGTGCGGAACAGGCCGTCAAGGCTGCAGCCGATCTGGGAACCGTTGACTTCGCGGACGCCGAAATGGCAAAGGACGATTGCGAGATCAAACAGGAGGAAGTGAAGAACTTTGCCGCCGATTTGGCCAGCTACCGGGATACACTTGCCCTCGTCGAAATCCGGCTGGGGGATATTTCCAAGGGAGTAGAGGAGACGCTTCAGGCTGTCGTTGATTGGAAGGACTCAGGCGGGGGGAAACAGCCCAAGTTCCTCGATACCTTGATTGAAGCTGCCGAATCATACATCGCGATAGGTCGTTGGGACGAAGCTGCGAAGGTACTGAAATCTGCCGAGGCGTTGAACTATGCGGCGCCAGAGCAGACGGCAAAGATTGAAGAGTTGCGAAAGACACTGCCGGAGCCATCGCGACTCACTGCGACCGCTGCGGGCTCTCCGGTCCCCGCCGTTTCCTCCGCCCCTGACGGAAGCAGGCTCTCCGGTTCCGGAGCTTTATCCTCCTAGTCGTGCAGTAGAGTGGTCGTACGGGGGGAGGTGCGCTTTTGTCATTCATGGGCCGTGGGAAAGCTATTTTATGACAGGAGCAGAAAGGTTGTGGCCGTTTTCCCTTTACACCAGCCGCTGCTTAGCATTGCATCACGCACAAATTGTCTCTTCCGCAGGTTTCTGTCCCCCGGCCTTCGCCGGATGAGTCATCTAGAGACTGACCATGAATGCACTGCGATCACGGCTGTTCCTGATAGGAGTCTGCCTGCTCATCTCGGACGCATCGCTCAACGCCGCGTTGAGCGTGCAACCGAGCCGCCTCGGCAATCTTTTTCTCACCACGGAGCCAATCGAGATTCCGGTGCGTGGAACTGGCGACAGCGTGGGCTGGGTGGTGAAGAATGCCTTTGGAGAAACAGTCGCGCAAGGCACCGATGCGCTTGCCGCCGGCGCGGTCATCTTGCGACCGAATCCGGGCCAGATCGGTTATTTCGATCTCTTCCTCACCGAACTCAACGGCGGTGCCACGATCTCGACGCTCAAAACTAGCTTTGCTGTCATCATTCCGGTTGATGTCGGGATGATGGCCGATTCCCCGTTCGGTGTGCAGTCCCACTTCGCGCAAGGCAACCCGACCGTGCTGACCGCGGTCGCCGCGCGCCTTGGCATCACTCATTTCCGCGACGAACACTACTGGTCCAGCATCGAGACGGCGCGCGGTTTTTATAATTTCCCGGCGCTCTTCACCAGCTTCATGAGCCAGGCGGCCAGCCAGTCGCTCGTGCCGCTCATCACGCTCGATTGGTCGAATCCCTTCTACGATTTCAGCGGCGGGATCTACACAGCGCCCCACAGCGTCACGGGCCGGCAGGGCTATGCGAACTATGCGCTGCAGTTGCTCAACCGCTACGGCGCGCAGCTCCGCAGCATCGAGGTATGGAACGAATACAACGGCGGCACTTTCATCGCCGGGCCGGCCACGGCGAACAAGGCGCTTTATTATGCCGCGATGCTCCAGGCGGTGAGCGCGACGATCAAACCAGTGCGGCCCGATGTCCGCATTGTCGCCGGTGCCACCATCCCGGTCGCGCACGGCTTTCTTCGCGACATCTTCGCACAGGGCGCCATGCCGTATCTCGACGCGGTCTCGGTCCATGCCTATGGATTGGCCGAGGGCTGGGAACTTGAGTTTTCCGAGCTGAGCAATCTCATCAGAAGTTACAATGGCGGACAGCCGAAACCGATTTGGGCGACGGAGTTCAGCATGGACAGCGTTTCGGATGGGGACCGCTACGAAGCCGCTTCCTACCTCGTGCGCATCGTCACCCAGATGCTCACCGCTGGCGTCGAGCGGATGTATTATTACCTGCTGCAGGATGACGTTTATTTCCCGTTCCGCGGCCTGGTGCGCAAGGCGGACGCCGTGGCCGGCGACTTTCTGCCCAATCCGTCCGGCCCGGCTTACGCCAACCTGATCCGCCAGCTTTACCACTGGACGCCCGCCGGGCGGCTGGCGGGGCTGGCCAGCACGACCTATGTGTACCGCTTCACGCAGAATGGCAGCGCGCAATACGTCTGCTGGAGCACTGCACCGACCTCCCTCATTTTCTCTTCTACCGGCCCGGTCACCATGGTGGACATCATGGGCAATGTATCCACAGCAAGCGCCGCCGCCGGGCAGTTTACGCTCACGAATATCGGCATTACCCCATTCTATCTCCGCGGCGACCTCAGCACGATCACCGAAACGCCCAACCCCGTCCTGGCCGATTCGACGGCCGGCTATTCCAAGACCCAGGGCGACAACGGCTGGTCGTACGGCTACGCCAATCTGGCCAGCAACGCAGCCTATCAGGCGCAGAACTTCCAGCCGATGTCGTGGGGCATCTGGATGTCGGACAATTATCGGTGGCTGGGCACTTCGCCATACCACTACATGTTGAATGGCATCATGCACCCCTCCGGCGCCTGGGCGGTGCGACGCTGGACGAGCAATGCCACCGGCGTGGTGAAACTCAATGGTTCGCTCGCGCGCGGCAACGGCGGTGACGGCGTGGGCATTCGCATCTTCGCCGACGGGATCGAAAAGCTGAACCTCGTCCTGCCGCCTGGGCGCTCCCAAAACTATGAAGTCAGCAATGTGGCGATTGTTCCCGGCACAACGATTGATTTCGCCGTCACACAACTGGGGGAGAATAGCTATGACGCCGCCACGTTCACCTCGCGGATCACCTTAGTCAGCCAACTCCCACCATCCCCACCACCCGCGCCGACACCCACGCCAGCGCCGACACCTGCGCCGACACCTGCGCCGAGTGCGCTTGGCGCGCCTATGGGACTGACCGCTTGGGGAGTGTCGGACAACAGCGTCCAGCTCAATTGGAATGACAACGCTGCCGGCGAGGAAGGCTATTCGGTCGAGTGGCGCTGGGGTGCGATGCCTTATACGGCGGTGGTAATGTTACCTCCCAATACGGTGGCCTTCCGGCAAAACGAAAACATGCCCACCGGCCGCGTCTATACCTACCGCGTGCGGGCCTATTCCGCCGGCCAATACTCCGCCGCCTCCAATGAGGCCAGCACCACGGATGGCTATCCTACTCCGACCGTGCCACCGACGGCGACACCCACACCCACCCCCGCACCCACACCGACGCCCGTGCCGACACCGGCACCGACGCCCGCACCGACGCCCGCACCCACGCCGGCACCCACGCCGGCACCGACACCCGTCCCGACACCCGCACCGAATCCTCTGGCCGCTCCGACCAGCCTGACAGCGGTTGGAATCGCCGACAACAGCATCCTAATCAATTGGTCCGACAACGCTGCGGGCGAACAAGGCTACTTCGTCGAATGGCGCTGGGGCACGGAACCGTATGTCACCGTCGCGACAGTCCCCGCCAATACGACCTCATATCGGCACAATGAAAACATGCCTAGGAACCGGGTCTATACTTACCGCGTGCGCGCCTTCATCGGCACGCAATACTCCGCGTCTTCCAACGAAGCCAGCAGCACCGACGGAAGTTAGGCAGGGAGAAAGGTGCCCGCGACCCCTATGGCTCACGCGCAGACCGGGCCTCGGGCGTATTTGCACAGCGCCGGGCCGACCAAACTGCGGCATTGGACATTGGACGCTGCATTGACCCGCCTGCCGTCGTTCCCTATGCGAAAGGCATGTCCTTTCCCATTCGTTCACCGCGCGATCCCGTCGGCGGCATCTTCGTCTTTGGCCGCATCCTCGACAAGATCCGCCTGAACGCCCAGGGCACGCTGCCCTCCGGCTACAACATCGGCATCATTGCGGGCAAGCGCACCTTCGACGATCGTGTGTGCAAGCTCCTCGCCGTGGACTTCGATGCGCTCGCCACACGCACGCTGCAGGGCGGCAGCGATGAGGAAATCCTCGCGTGGTGTTTCCAAAACGGACGCCAGCCCGACGCCGAGCAGATCGAACTGTTCAACGGCTTCATGAGCAAGCGCGGCTGGCGCGACGCATCCTCCGGCGGACTCGTCCAGCAGCGCGAACAGGCGGGTCTCAGCCACCGCGAGGATCTCGTGACCTTCTTCGATGTCATGGACACCGAGGAAGGCCGCATGCCGTAGCCGCAGCACAGTCCTGCCTTCGATCGCACGCGGATCGCGAGGTGACTCACACGTCGCAGATTTTCACGCCCTGCGCGAGC
>JBDSAR010000458.1:0-1653 GCA_039922035.1 Chthoniobacteraceae bacterium | reverse complement strand
CGCCACACGCGGTTCACGATCACACGAGCAGTGAGGGGGTGCTCGCTGCTCGCCATCCAGCGCGCGAGTTCGAGACGCCCGCTCTGTTTTGTCGGCAGGATCGGTTTCGTGAAACTCGTGCGCATCACCTCGGGAAAGCCGCGCTCCACGGGCTTGCCGAGCGTGAGGTAGCTGCCGCGCAGATGCACCGGGAGTGTCTTCACGATTTTGTCGTCCGCCACGCTCATGAGTGACGGCAGATCCGGCTGCTTCGCGGTGAATTCCTCCACTTCCTTCATCATCGCCGCGATTTTCGCGAGGGTTTCGGCGTCGAGCACGTCGGCGTCCTTGGCGGGAAGTGCGAGGAAGCCCTTTGCATCTGCGAGCGCTTCGTAAGCCGGGCCTTTCTTCGTCGTGAGCGCTTCGGTGAAGAGCGGCGCGTAGTGATTCCGCACACCATCGGCGTCCTTCTTCGCCGCGAGTGTCTGCCACTCTGCGAAGAGCGGATGCTCGGGATGCAAATCCAGAAAGCGACGGCACGAGAGCACGATGTCCGCATCGAGTTGCGTTCCCGCGGCGGCCTTGGCTGCTTCCGCGAGTTCGGCATTCGCAGCCAGCACGGCGGCGGCTGCGAGGTAGTCCGCCGCACGATGCTGCACCTCAGTCTTCACCGCGGTGCGCGCTTTTGCGGAGAATGCGGCGACCTCAGCCTTCTTCGCCTTCAGGTCCGCGTCGAATTTCTTCTTCTCCTCGAGCTGTTGCGGCGTGGCGAGCGAGTGCTCATACCAGAACTTGATCGCGCCCATCTTCTCCGTGGAGAGGCTGCGCGTGCTGCGGAAGATGGCGGCCATTGCGTAATAATCATCCTGCGCGATGGGATCGAACTTGTGGTCATGGCAGCGTACGCAGCCGAGCGTCATGCCCATGAAGGCCTTCCCGATCGTGTCGATCTGCTCGTCGATGATGTCCATCTCAAGCTTCTGCAAGTCGGGCTCCGCGAGAACACGCGCGCCGAGCGCGAGGAAGCCGGTTGCTGCCAGCGCATCCTCGCTGCGCGGCAACAGGTCGCCGGCGATTTGTTCGGTGAGGAATTGGTCGAACGGCTTGTCGTCGTTGAACGCGCGAACCACGTAGTCGCGGTAGCGCCACGCGTTGCCGAACGCGATGTTCTCGTCCATCCCGTTCGAGTCCGCGTAGCGCGCGACATCAAGCCAGTGCCGACCCCAGCGTTCGCCGTAGCTTGACGAAGCGAGCAGACTTTCGATCACCTTGTCGAATGCCTCGGGTGACTGGTCGGCGAGAAAGGCATCCACTTCAGACGGCGTGGGCGGCAGTCCGATGAGATCGAAAGTCGCGCGGCGGATCAGCGTGCGCTTGTCGGCGGGCGGTGCGGACGCGAGTCCCTTCTCGCCCAACTTCACGCGGATAAAGGCATCAATCGGCGATTTCGCATCCGCAACCTTCGGCACCTCGACGCGCGCAAGCGGTGCGAAGCTCCAAAACTTCCGCCCCTCCGCGACATCAATCACGCGCCCCTTTTTCACGGCTGCCGCCTCGCGCGGATCGGGCGCGCCCATCTTCACCCATTCCTCCAGCGCCTTCACTTCGGCTTCGGCCAGCCGCCTTTTCGGCGGCATCTGCATGTCGTGATTCGTGTAGCGCACGGCCTCGATG
>JBDSAR010000457.1:0-13142 GCA_039922035.1 Chthoniobacteraceae bacterium | reverse complement strand
TGTTTTTTCCCGACATGCTCCACGTCACCGCGGTGCCGCTGCCTTCCGGCTTCAAGGTGAACTTCGTGAGATTCGTCGCGGCAAACGGCCTCGTGAACACCAGGTCCATCACCACGCTCTCGGCCGGTTTGCTCGATGTGATTTTCATCGAGCCCTCGCCGACCTCGTTGTTTCCCGACCACGAGAACTTCGCGCCGACGCCGGACGCGGGTCCGTCGAAGCTGTTCTTCGCATTCGGATCGAGCTTTGCCCAAGGCGACCAGTCATTCCATTTGTGGAAGTCATTAATCTGCCCGAAGACCGCGGCGGGCGGTGCGGCGATCACGGCGGTGCGGCTGATGCGGAAATCCGCAGGCTGCATCGCCGCGACGATGAGGAAGACGACGATGATGGCCACGAGGCCGAGGAGGATTTTTTTGAGCATGGCTGGTTCGTTGGTGGGAGGTGAAGATGCCAGGATGCGCCCGCGCGATGCTCATGCACCGACCGGAGCGAGTTCCTCGGCGATCTTCTTTTGCACACGCTGGAGCGTCGGGCAATCCTCGGCAATCGGTCGCACCTCGACGCTGGAGCCGTGCTCAAGCATCGGGCACTGCTGCGCGATGGCGACCGCGGCGTCAAAGCTCTCCGCCTTGATCAAAAAATAGCCGCCCACGGCTTCCTTCGATTCGGCGAACGGGCCGTCCGCCACAGTGCAGCCATTCTTCCCGGAGACGATGCGGCCATCGTCGGTGAGAGGCTGCGCGCCCTTGATCACGCCGGCTGCGCTCAGCCGTTCGAACCATGCGGAGAAATCGGTCATGATTTTCTGCAGTTCGGCCGGTGAGAGATTGCGGTCCCATTCTTTGCCGCGGAAAAGGAGGAGGTATTCGGAAGTGGAATTGGTGGCGTTCATTTTGTGGGTCGGTTGAGTTTGGTGTGATGCGGTTTCAATGGGACGACGAATGAGACAATGCGTTTTGGACAACGGGGACAACTTTTCTGAAAAAAAGTGTCCGCCCCCTGACATTACCGCAATGGCTCTGCTTGCGGTGAAGCGCCCGCACCCGTAAAAGGCGCGCTCACATGTCCGAACCAAGCACGCCCGCAAGAGAACTCCCGCCCATCAAGGTCCGCGCGAAGTTCTTTTTTGAAGGCGACCAGCCGTGGTTCCTGCGTGGCGTGACCTATGGGCCGTTCAGGCCGAATGCGGACGGCGATTTCATGAGCACGCCGGAGCAGGCACGGCGTGATTTTGTGCTGATGCGCGAGATGGGGATCAATCTCATCCGCGTGTATCACGTGCCGGCGCGCTGGCTGCTCGATCTCGCCGCGGAACTCGGGCTGCGCGTGCTCGTGAGCATCCCGTGGACGCAGCATGTGGAGTTTCTGAACTCGCGCTCGCTCATGCGGCAGATCATCCGCGTCGTGCGCGAGGTGGTCGGCAAGAATGCGGGGCACCCGGCGATCTTCGCTTACCTCGTGGGCAACGAGGTGCCGACGACGATGATCCGCTGGCTCGGCGCGGACCGCGTGCAGAGGTTTCTCGAACGGCTGATTGATGTCGCGCGGAAGACGGATCCGCGCCCGCTTTTCAGCTACGCGAGCTTCCCGCCGACGGAATATCTGCGTCCCGCGAATGTGGATTTTCTCTCGCTGAATGTGTACCTTGAACGGCGCTCGGACTTCGAGCGCTACCTCGCGCGGCTGCAGAATATCGCGGAGGAAAAGCCGCTGATCCTCGGCGAATTTGGCATGGACACTTTGCGCAACGGCGAGGACCGGCAGTCGGAAGTGCTCGACTGGCACCTCGATGTCGTCGTGAAAGGCGGCGCAGCGGGGACGATTTTCTTTTCGTGGACGGACGAGTGGTTCACCGGCGGGAACGAGGTGACGGACTGGAAATTCGGCCTCGTGACGGAGGAGCGGAAACCGAAAAAGGCATTCCACACGCTGAAGGCAAAGCTCGGCAGCGGCGCACCGATCACAACCGTCGTGCCACTCGCGCGCTACCCGAAAGTGAGCGTGATCGTCTGCAGCTACAATGGCGGCAAGACGCTCGGCGAATGCCTGGCCGCGCTCGATCAGGTGCGGTATCCCGACTTTGAAATCGTGCTCGTGGACGATGGCTCGAAGGACGACACGCAAAAGATCGTGAAGCGCTGGGAAGCTCACCGCGCGAAGAGCGACGCGAAGCTCCCGCAATTCGTGAGCATCGTGCAGAAAAACATGGGCCTCAGCTACGCTCGGAATGTCGGCGCACACGCATCGTCAGGCGAAGTCATCGCCTACACGGACAGCGACTGCATGCCGGATGCCGACTGGCTCTACTACCTCGTAGCGGTGCTCACGAGCGGCAACTACGCGGGCGTTGGCGGGCCGAACATCTCGCCGCCCGCGGTGAACTGGGTGCAGGCCGCGGTCGCGGCGAGCCCCGGAGGGCCGAGCCATGTGCTGCTGACGGATTTCGTGGCGGAGCATGTACCCGGATGCAACATGGCGTTCTGGCGCTGGGCATTCGATCTTGTGGGTGGGTTCGACACGGAATACCGCAAGGCTGGCGATGACGTGGACTTCTGCTGGCGCCTGCAGATGAGCGGCGGCGAGGTCGCATTTTCGCCGAGTGCGATCGTGTGGCACTACCGGCGCTTCACGCTCACCGCATTTCGCAAACAGCAGGAAGGCTACGGCGAGGCCGAGGCGCTGCTGCGATTTAAGCACCTCATTTTTTTCGGCCCGACCGGCACAGCGAAGTGGAAGGGACAAATCTACGGCGCCCCCAGGCTCACATGGCTTTTCAGCCGCCCGCTGATTTACCACGGCGTCTTTGGCCAGGGACTTTTCCAGTCGCTCTACCCCGCGCAGCAGTCGCAAATGGCAGCGTATCTCGGCAGCATCGAATGGATCGCGCTCACGCTTTTCGTCGGCGTGCTCGGCATCCCGCTCGAATGGCTGCGCGTGGTGCCGGTCATCATGTTGCTCGGCACGATCAGCGTCGCACTGAGTTGGATGATCAACATCCGCATCGAGCCGAAATACGACACGATCCGTGCGCGGCTGCTGGTTCTGTTTCTCGCCTTCATGCAGCCGCTCGGGCGCGGCTGGGCGCGCTATTTTACCTGGCTCAAGTTCAAGCGCACGCCCGCAGCGGTCATCTCGAAGCCCGAGCCCGGCATCGGCCGCGAGGCGCATTCCGGGAGCACGAGACAGTTGGATTTTTGGAATGAAACCGGTCAGGGACGCGAGGTGCTGATCACGGAAATGGTGAAGCTCCTCGAGGACGAGGGCTGGCGCTATTCGACGGACACGGGTTGGAAATCGTGGGACGTGCTCGTCTATGGAAATCTCTGGTGGAGCGTGACGGTCGCGACCGTCACCGAATATCACGGCGGGCCGAAATGCCTCACACGCGCGCGACTCGGGCTGATGATGGTGCCGACGACTTTCCTCGTCACCGTGATCCTGCTGAGCACCCTTCTCTACCGGCAGATATTCTCGCACGCCCACGACCGCTGGCTTTGGATTTTTTCAGCGGCGTTTGTCGCCTGGCTGCTCTTCCGCGGCTCGCGGCTGAAACGCCGTGTCGCCGATCTGGTCATCCACGCGGCGGAGACATGCGCGATGAAGCGCGTCTCCGGCAACCAGGCCAAACCCCGCGCCGCCACATGAGTGGCAGCCGCTTTGAATTTGTCACCGGGGCGTGCGACGCAGGCGCGCGGCTGGATCATTTTCTCGCAGCGCACGTCAGCGATCTGTCACGCTCGCGCATTCAGGCCCTCATGGAGGAAGGCCACGTCATCGTGAATGGCGAGCCGAAGCTGCGCTCATGCAAGCTGCGTGGCGGGGAGCAAATAGTCCTCATCGTGCCTCCGGTGATCGCCTCGGAAAATCTGCCCGAGGATATCGCGCTCGAGATTTTGCACGAGGACGAGGACCTCATCGTGATCAACAAGCCGCCCGGCCTGGTTGTGCATCCCGCGCCCGGCCACGCCGGCGGCACGCTGGTGAATGCACTGCTCCACCATTGCACCTCGCTCAGCGGCATCGGTGGTGTCGAGCGCCCCGGCATCGTGCATCGTCTCGACAAGGAGACCAGCGGCTGCCTCGTCGCGGCAAAAAATGACGCGGCGCACCAGTCGCTCACCGAGCAATTCGCCGGGCGCGAGGTGCGGAAGATCTACCTCGCGATCGCCTCCGGCATCGTCAAAAAGAAAAAAGGCACCATCAACGTGCCCCTTGGTCGCCATCCCGTGCATCGTCAGAAAATGGGCGTGCTCGAACGTGGCGGCGGGCGCGAAGCCGTGACCGACTGGCTCGTGCTCGCGGCGCTGCAACGCGGCACACTCGTGCAATGCACGCTGCACACGGGCCGCACGCATCAGATCCGAGTCCACATGAAACACCTCGGGCATCCTCTGCTCGGCGACGAAGTCTATGGCAAACGCGGGGCATTTTCCCGGCAGATGCTTCACGCATGGAAGCTCGGCTTTGCCCACCCGCGCACAGGAAATCCGCTCGACTTCACCGCGGCGATCCCGCCCGATTTCATTGCTGCCGGCGTTCCGGCAGACCTTCGATGAGCGACGAACCCACAGACATCGTTTTCGACGCTCTGAAGCAGATGCAGGCGAATGGCACGCGCCTGCGCGCATCGCTGGACACTTGCGGGCGGCTGCGCGAAACGACCTCTGGAATGCAGGCGACCGCGCGAACTGCGGAGAGCAATGCTGTCCCGGTCGCCATAAAGACCGCCCAATCGAAAAGGCAGGACACTGGCCCGGACGCCTCGCGCACGAGTAATTCAATAAAATTAGAGGCGTCACCCGTGAAATTACTTGCGTCTGATTTCACGGCACCTTCGGGAATTCACTCTGCAAAACTGGAAGCCCTGTGCAGCCCTGTCTTGGCATGCACAAAATGTCCGCAACTCGTTCAATCGCGGACTCAGGTCGTTTTCGGCGTGGGCAATCCGGATGCCGAGGTGATGTTCGTCGGCGAGGCTCCGGGAGCGGACGAAGATTTGGTCGGCGAGCCGTTTGTCGGTCGCGCGGGGCAACTCCTCACGAAAATCATCGAAGCGATGAATTTCAGGCGACAGGACGTTTACATCGCGAACATTCTCAAGTGCCGCCCGAATATGCCGCCGGGCGAAACGGGCAATCGCAAACCGACCCCGGCCGAGATGAATGTCTGCAAGCCCTACCTACTCCAGCAAATCGAGATCATCCAGCCAAAGATCCTCGTCGCACTTGGCGGCACGGCAGTCGAAGGGCTGCTCGGGATGGATAAGGCGGGCATCACGAAAATGCGCGGAACATGGAAGGAATTCCACGGCATCCCGCTGATGCCAACCTTTCACCCCTCATTCCTGCTCCGCCCGACCAATGAGCAGAACGCGAACAAGCGACTTGTCTGGGAAGACATGCTCGCCGTCCTCGCAAAGCTGGGGCACGAAATCTCCGCGAAGCAACGCGGCTATTTTTTGGCAAAATAGGCCGGCAGCCTATTTGTTGAGCAGATCCTCCATCGACTGGTCCTTCGGGATCCCGAGTTCGAGAGCCTTGTCATAGGCCTTCTTGGCCTCGACCTTGTCCGGCGGAGTCTTGGTCGCGAGCGTGATCGCGAGATTATACCAGGCATCGCCGTATTTCGGATCGAGCTGCACTGCACTCTCCAATTCTTTTTGCGCGGCCTCCTGCCAGCCCTTCTGCGCGGCAGTGATTCCGAGGTAATTGTGCGCGGTCGGATTCCTCGGATTGATCGCGAGGGACTTCGTGAGCGCATTCACTGCGTCGTCGAATTTTTCCTCCTGATAATAGACGATGCCAATCGTGGACCAGCAGAAGGCGTCCTCCGGTGCGATGGCCAACGCCTTCTTAAAGGTCTCCTCGGACTGCTTGAACTTGCCCATGCGGTACTGCACGACAGCGCGGTTCGACAGCAGATAGACGTTGTTCGGCGCAATCTGGAGCGTCTTGTCATACAGCCGTTCCGCCTCGGCGAACTTCTCGCCGTCAAATGCCTTCTTCGCCTGATCAGCAATCGGCTTTACCGATGCCGGCAGCTTCGCGCCACTCACGCTTGATACGAGCGGCTTGGCCGCCGGTTCAGCAGACTTGTCATCTGGAACTGGAGCTTCCTTCACTGGCAGGTCATCGCCCGGCTTGGCCTTCGTGGGGGCGGGCGGGTTGTCCGTTTTCGCGGGTTCCGGCGGCTTCGGCGCAACGGGCGGCTCGGTGCCTGACGGAACAGGGACGGGCGGCTCGGAAGTCGTCCCCGGAGCCTCGCCCGCGGGCGGCGCGCTGTCGGTCTTCACGGCGACCAGGATATTGTCAGATTGAATTTCAAGGACAGGCTTCTTGAACAGCTTTCTCTCCGCCGGGGAAAGTTTCACCGTAGGCTGCGAGAGGTAGCCGATCTGCTGCAGCAGCGCGTCGGACTGGATGTGCAGCTTGCTGACCTCACCCTGGATCATCTTCTTGCGAATCGCACGGTTTGCATCCTCCTGGAGCACACGCGTCACGATTCCCTGCAACAGACGGTTCTCGTCCTCCATCTTCTTCCTCTCCTCGGCACTCGCCGTCTTGTCCGCCTTGAATTGCGAAATCTGCCTCGAGTAGTCCGCGACCCTTTTCTGCAGCTCGCCGATCTCCACCTGCAGCGTGGCATTCTTCTGGTCAGAAGCGGTGAGCGCCTTCTGCGTGTCGGTGATCTGCTTTCTCAGCGCGGCCAGATCGGCATCGCGCGAGCCGGTGGATTTGAAATTGAGAATCTCCTTTTCCGCAATGCCCAGCTTTTTCAACAGGCCCGCATTGTCCGCCATCAGCTTGTCGGTCGTCTTGTTCAGCTCGCGCAGGCGCACGAGTTCCTCGCGCGCATCATTGCGCTCCTTGGTGAGCGAGGCGAGCTGACCCTTCAGATCCTCCTCACGCTTCTTCGCCTTCTGCGCCTCGCTGGCGCTCGTCTTCTGCTCCAGATCGAGTTTCGCCTGCAGCGATTTCATCTCCGCCACGGCTGTCGCGGATTCCGCCTTGCCCTTCGAAAGTGCCGCGATCTGGCCCTTCAAATCCGACTCCCGCTTTTTTGCAAGCTCACCCTGCTGCGTGGCCGACGTCTGCTCCGCTGCCAGCTTCGCCTGAAGATCCTTCACCTGCTTCGGCAGCGTCCCCGCAGACTCGGCGATCCCGACCAGCACCCGCGTGCGCCCGAGCAACTGGCTCACACGCTCCTCCGCCACTTCAAGGTTGATCTTGGTTTCGAGCGACGCGCGGTTTGCCTCCTCGAGCTTTGCCTCGAGTTCCTTGGCCCGCGCTCCGTTCTTGTCCCCCGCAGTCTTCAGATCGTGAATGCTCGCCTCATAGACCTGCGCGAGCTGCTGCGCCTTGACCTTCGCATCCTCCGCCTTTTTCCGCGCATCCATCGCACTGTTGATGTCCGAGGTGAGCTTTGCAGTCCTCTCCTTCTCATCCTCAAGCTGCTTCTTCGCCTCCGAAAGCTGCCTCTTGAAATCCTCCATCTGCCGCTGCACGGCTGCGATCGGATTTCCATCATCCTCGTTCGCAGGCACCGCCGCCTTCGGTGTCCTGTTTTTCGGGACCGCCACCGGAGGATTCAAAGGATCGTTGTCCACCGAAAGTGGTGGCAATCCCAGACCGGGATCATTCCCAGCCGGCACGCCTTTGTTCGCGCTGCCACCCATCTTCTCCTGAACGTGGTCAACGGACTCCAAAGTGCGCTTGATGCGGAAATCCAGAAGGTCCGTCTGCCATTTCGGATTCTCCTCCTTGATCTTGGTCAGCGTCCGCAAGGCCGAACGATAAGTCGCCAGGGCCGCCTTCAGATCCCCTGCCTTCTCCTGCTCCTCCCCCTTTCGCACACTGAGAAATGCTTCAACAAACTGCTGTTGTGCAGCATCAGTCGCCTGCGCGCAAACTGGCAGCGGTGCAAGGGTGATTCCGGCGATAAATGAGAGAATGGCGAGCGTGCGGCGCATGATAGTTGTGGGAAAAGGGAGGAGAATGTAACGGAAAGACCCGGCCCTAGCAAATGCCATCTCACACCAGATCCAACTCCGCCCCACTCTGCAAAGTCACCGCCCCTCTCGCCCAAATCGCATCCAAGCAGCGGCAAGCTCATCCCACAGCGGACGAAAATCAGGATGGCGCGCGAGATGCGAATCGCGCCATACGGGCCAGTCGCCCGCGTCCATCCGCGCAGGATAAATCTCCACACGGATCGGACGCGCGCGACTGCTGAATGCAACGAGGTAAACCTCCTCCATCCCATCATCGCCGAGAGCCAGGCAGCCGATGCTCGCATTCCCGCCGTGGATGAAAATGTCCGATCCGGGCGAGACCGGATCGGCATGGATGCGATCGCTCGCATTCGGATAATTCAGCCCGAGCGAGAGATGAAAATTGCTCAGCGGATTGAAACGGTCCACCTCGTAAAATCCCTCCGGCACCTGCATGTCGCCCTCGCGCCGCTTCGGCCCCGGCCCGCCCGAGGCCGCGGTGATCGGCAGCCACTTCACAAATCGGAACGGTTCCCCCGCCCCATTCCGCGCCCACAATTCGATCTGCCGCTCGCGCTTCATCGCCCGCAGCAGCACCTCATCCGGCGGCCAGTGCAGCCCCGCCTTTTCAAAGATATTCCGCAGCCGCATCTCGCAACGTCGCCGTGCCGCCGCGACACGTTCCGGCTCCTCGCGCGGCGCGGGTTGGTGTGGCGGTATCTGCTTCATCAGGAAAATCGAGCCGAGCAAAAGCAGCGCCGAGGCGGATGTCCAAGCCAGGATTTTCCAACCCCGCACGCCGTTCGGCGCACCGCTCATTCGTTGCTCAGCGTTTCGTCGAGATTCAGAACGATGCTTGCGATGCCAGTCCACGCGGCGAGTTCTGCTTCGGCAAGGGACGCATCCGGCTTGCTCTCACCGACGGCGAGGAGTTTCCGCGCGGCGTCCGCATCCTGCCGGTAGGCCTCGCGCAAATTGCGCAGACGATCGAGCAGCACGCCACGCTCAGTCTCAGACGGCACCCGTGCCGTGCAGCGGCGGAACATCACCGCAATGCGCGCCGCGTCGTCACCCGGCGCGAGCAGCGTCCGCTGCGCGAGTGCGCGTGCGGCCTCGGCGAATGTGATGTCATTCATCGTGATCAGCGCGTGCAGAGGCGTGTTCGTGCGGCCGGTCTTCACGGCGCAGCCCTGCCTGTTCGCCACGTCGAAAAACACCGTCGGCGCGACGATGCGCCGCCAGAAAATATAAAGGCTCCGACGGTACAGCGCCTCGCCGTGATCCTGCGTGAACTTGATCTGCCCGAACGTCGCATCCTCCCAGATCCCCGGTGGCTGGTACGTCTTCACCGGCGGCCCGCCGATTTTTTCCACGAGCAGTCCCGACGCCGCGAGCGCCTGATCGCGCAGCATCCAGCTCGCCAGCCGATGCCGCGGCCCGCGTGAGAGCAGCCGGTTCTCCGGATCACGCTCCGCCATTCCCGGCGCGATCCGCGACGACTGCCGGTACGCCGCGCTCGTCACGAAAAGTTTCACCATGCGCTTCACATCCCAGCCGGTCTCGCGGAATTCGACCGCCAGCCAGTCGAGCAATTCCGGATGCGAAGGCGCATCGCTCTGCAAGCCGAAGTTGTCCGCCGTCTTCACGATGCCCGTGCCGAAAAATTGCTGCCACAGCCGGTTCACCACCACCCGTGCCGTGAGCGGATTCTCCGGGGCGACGAGCCACTTGGCGAGCGCGAGCCGATTCTTCGGCGCATCCGCGGGCAGCGGCGGCAGCTTCGCAGGAACGCCGTGTTCCACCTTGTCCGCATATTGATTGTACGCGCCCTTCACGAGGATGAACGTGTCGCGCAACTGCGGACGGTCACGCATCACCATCGTGCGCGGCAGCGTCTTTTCAAAATCAGCGCGCACCTTCTTCGCCAGCTCGGCGGCCTTCGTCGCTGCGGCGAGTTCAGGATTCGTGTCGGCGTGAAATGCGGCGAGTTCGTCCTGTTCCTTCTTGCTGCGTGTTGCAGCGGGTTTCGCGACAATGCTGCGGATCGAATCCGGCACCGGCTGCAGCAGCGCGGGATTGTCCGTCGTCGCGGAAAGCCGGAAGCGCCCGAGTGTGTGCTCGCGGCCAAAATTGAACGAGAGCCGGAATGCCAGCACGCGGTCCCGTCCGCCCGGCAGCGGCTTGTCCGTCGCAAAGACCAGCGTGTGCGCTTTCCCAAACTGCGGCATGATCGCCCAGCCGCGCTTGCTGCCGTCGAACGGCCCCTCCGGAGAAAATCCGCCCTGCGCAAAATCCGCGCTCACCCCGCGCAGCACGACCGGCGCACCGCCGTCCTGCAGCGACACCTCGGTGAGCACAAAGTTGCCGTTATCCGAGCGCCCCGGCCCATGGTTGATCAGCGAATCATCCGGCAGCGCCTCCAGCTTGAATGCCGTGATGCCGGCAAGCGACGTGTGGATGGTCACATTGTAGTCATCCATCTTAGGGCTCGTCCCGCCCGCGCGGATCGATCCGTCATTGAGCACCGTCAGCTCCGATCCGTTCGCGCTGTAAATTTCGTTCGGCGTGAGTGGCTGCCATTTCACCTCGGGCAATTTCTCCGCGCCGTCCTTCGCGAGCAGCACCTTCTCAAGCTCCATCTGCCCCGAGCGCAGTCGCTTCTCGATCTCGGCACGCGCCTTGTTCGCGGCTTTCATCGCATCGTCGAGCGCCGCGAGTTGTTTGTCCTGTTCCGGCGAGGTGAAACTGATGATCGGTTTTGCCAGCCCGCCAGCGTCATTCGCGCCGGACTCCTCGATCGAGTTGAAATACGCCGAAAGCTGGTAGTACTCGCGCTGCGTGACGGGATCGAATTTGTGATCGTGGCAGCGGCAGCAGTTGAACGTGAGCCCGAGCCAGACCGTGCCCGTCGTCTCCACGCGATCCTGCACGTAGTCCACGCGCGACTCCTCCGCGATGCGTCCGCCTTCGCCGTTGATCATGTGGTTCCGATGAAAGCCCGTCGCGATGAGCTGCTCGTGCTTCGGCTCCGGCAGCAGGTCGCCCGCGATCTGCTCGATGGTGAATTGGTCGAACGGCATGTTCGTGTTGAACGCTCCGATCGCCCAGTCGCGCCAGTACCACATCGCGCGCGTCGGGTCGCCCTGGTAGCCGTTCGTATCCGCATAACGGGCGGCCTCCAGCCATTCCCACACCATTCGCTCACCGTAACGCGGCGACGCGAGCAGGCTGTCGGCAAGTGTTGAGAGTTGAATGTTGAGAGTTGAGATATCGCCAGGCGCACATCCTTTTACAAACGCATCCACCTCCTCCGGCGTCGGCGGCAGGCCCGTGAGATCGACGTAAAGTCGGCGGCAAAGCTTTTCCGGCGTCGCTTCCGGCGAAGGCACCAGTCCTTCCGTGAGCAGTCGATCCAAAATGAAACGATCGATCGGATTCCTCGGCCACTTTTCGAGCGTCGCCTGCTGCGCGCGCAGATTT
The DNA here is from genome assembly GCA_039922035.1 of Chthoniobacteraceae bacterium. Taxonomy (GTDB): domain Bacteria; phylum Verrucomicrobiota; class Verrucomicrobiia; order Chthoniobacterales; family Chthoniobacteraceae; genus SXWH01. The sequence continues at coordinate 1,669 of JBDSAR010000457.1, read as the reverse complement.
GCACCGATCGCAGGGTCACGCTTTTCCCAATCTGCAATCCGCAATCCGCAATCCGCAATTCCCGGCTCCACCGGTCGCTTCGGCGCGACGAAGGCCCAGTGCTCGCCCCACTTCGCGCCCTCGTCCACCCAGCGCCGCAGCAATTCCTTCTGCTCCGCCGTGAGCGTGCGGTTGGACTTTTTAGGCGGCATCAGATCATCCGCATCGCTCGTGAAAATGCGCTCGATGAGCGCGCTGGCCTTGCTGTCGCCCGGCTTTACCACGGCCACGCCGTCCTGCACGCGCATCGCGCCTTCCTGTTGATCGAGCCGCAACTCCGCCTTCCGCGCCTTCGCATCCGGCCCGTGGCAGTGATAGCAGTTTTCCGAAAGGATCGGCTGGATGTCCCTGCTGAAATCAATCGCCCCGGCGAGGGCGAAACTTCCGCTGGCTGCGGCGAACAGGATGGCGAATCGGGGGAACATGGGTCTCGCAGAATTACCGCACCGAGCGGACGCACTTAGCCTGCAACATGGCTCCTACTTTTTCTCCGGAAAAATTTCCGCCAGCACCGCAGCCATCCGATAGCCCGCAAGCACGATCCGCCGCCCGGAAATCTCGTATGCAGCATGCGCAAACTCCGGCGTGAGCCTCGGTGCCTCGGTGTTGCCCGGATGCGGCCCCGACGGATACGCGCTCTTGCAGCCGATGAGGTGGCTCTCTCTCGCCCAAGCCTCCGCATTTCCCGGTTGCGTGAGTTCCGTGAGCGCGACCTTCGGAAATCTCCGCATCAATTCGCGCGCCTCCTCGGCCATGATTCCCTCGCCCGGTTTCGGCCGCGCGCCGATTTTCGGATTCGTCCACAGCTCGGCGATCATCCCCTCGCGCACGTCGAACCGGAACGCCTTGTCCCAAAAGGTGTGCAGGTTCGCAACCATCCCCGGCATGAGATCGCTGAAATGTACGCCGGAAACCAGGTAGCCGTTGCCGCCACGATCATTCCATGTCGTCGTGTGCAGCGGCTGATGGATGTCGCCGACCCAGTGAAAAAGCATCCCCAGCGCCTTCACGCGCTCGTCGGCGGCCGAGTGTCTGTTGCGCAGGGTCTTCAGGTTTTCCTCGATCGCCCACACCACGTGCGGCTCGGCGGGCAGCTTGAAGTTTTTCCCGTCATCCGTCTTCTCCGAGTCCACGTAGTGCCACGTGGACCATGGATATTCCTTCTTCGGCAGCGCGCGCAGATCGTCCATCCAGCACGAGACGGTTGTGAAATTGTACGGCTGTCCGTCATTGTAGCGATTGTCGAGCGTCGCGACCATGGCATCCACCGCGCTGCGCACCTGCGGGTTACTCAGCTCCCACGCGATCTGCCCGACGAGCATGTGACCACCGGCATCCCATGCGTGTGCAGTGGCGGTGGTGAGGATGACAGCGAGGATCGTATTTTTCATGGGTGAAATGGGCCGCTCAATGGAACGGAAGACAGCCGGCACGGCTGTTCGCAAAGACCGGAGGCATGTCTGCCCTGACGGGCGAGGACACCTCTCTTCCACCCGCTGCGCCGAATCACGGATGCGAAAATTTTCACGGCAGCACCTTGATCTGCTCCAACTCGAACACCCGCATCTGCAGCGCGCCATTCCGATCCTCAAGGATTCCGCCGACGTGGATCCTCTTGCCGATGAATGCG
>JBDSAR010000456.1:0-2237 GCA_039922035.1 Chthoniobacteraceae bacterium | reverse complement strand
GCGGTCTTCTTCGTGATCCCGGTAAGGTCCGCCTTCGGGATTTTGTGTTCGTAGGGACGAAGGTCCGGCTTTTCCTGAAAGCTCGCGAACATCGGCATCGCGAGCGCGTCGAACTGCGACATCGGTTGCATACCGAGGACGAGTTCGATCGTCCGCAGCATTGAGGCCGTCGAATACAGCGTGCTGTCCACGCTGCCGCGACGGATGTAGGGCGAAATCGCAAAGGCGATCGTGCGGTGCGCGTCCACATGGTCGGGTCCGTTCTGCGCGTCGTCCTCGACGACGAAGATGGCGGTCTGCGCCCAGAACTTCGACTTGCTCACGGCCTCGACGAGCCTGCCGAAGGCGAGATCATTGTCCGCGACATGCGCGACCGGCGTCGGCTTGCCGGGGCTCGCGCCGCTGGTGTGATCGTTCGGCAGGCGCACGATCTGCAGTCGCGGCATCTCGCCTTCCTTTTCAAAACGCCGAAGCTCGGAAATGAAACGCTCCGCGCGCTTCACGTCGGGATAGCCCATGTCGAACGTGTGATACTCCGGATCGATGTGACCCTCGAGCGACTTCACCTTTGCCTTGCCGGGGCCCTTCACAGTCGGGCTCGTGGTGAATTCACCGTAGCTGCGGTAGCTCACGCCATGCGCCGCCGCGCGGTCCCACAGGTAGCCGCCCGCGGGCGTCGCGATGGGGAAGACGCCCTCGCTGGGATACGGGAACTTGCCTCCGCCGTGCCCGTAGTTGAGCGGCCAAGTCTTCTCGACGAAGTCGGTCGCATACGCGGCCATGCTCCACTCGTGCCCGTCGGCGCTCACCTCGCTCTCGACGTAAAAATTGTCAAGCGTCACGAAATCGCGCGCAAACGCGTGATGGTTCGGCGTGATGTCCTCACCGAAAATGCAGAGGGAAGGATCGCCGTTTCCTTTGCCAAGATCGCCGAGCACCTGATCGAAAGTGCGGTTCTCCTTTACGATGTAGATCACGTATTTGATCGGCGAAGGATCGCCAACCTTGCGCGGAATCGGATTCCCCTTCAGCGCCGCAGCATCAATTTTTTGCTCCGTGTCCGGCATGCACGAATAGGCGACGGCACTCTGCTTTTTTAGCTCAGCCGCAATCTCATCCTCCTCGCTCGGCAACTGCACGATGCTGATCGTGCCCTGCAAAATGCCGCCGATGTATTCGGTCACACCCGTCGGCGTCTTCGCGCTGCCGGGTTGGACGAGATTGCGATTCGCGTGGCTCACGACGCCCTTGCCATTTGCGATGAGCAGCTTCCCGCCCTTCGCCGCGCGCACACTCGTGGGATACCAGCCGCTCGGGATGAAGCCGAGAGAACGCGAGTGACCGGGCTTCTCAATTTCGAAGACAGCCACGGTGTTGATGTTGGCATTCGCGACGAAGAGACGTTCGCCATTCGGCGAAATCGCGAGCGAGTTCGGGGTGTTCCCCGGAGGCGCATCTGGGGTCAGTTCCGCGACGAGCGTCTCGATGGTCTTGCCGCTCGCGACATCAATCACAGAGACCGAGTTGCGGTTCGCGTTCGCGACGAAGAGATGTGCGCCGTCCTTCGAGAGCACCATCTCGTTCGGATGCTCCTCCGCATCCCAACGCGCGATTTCCTTCCACGATTTCGTGTCAATTACCGCAACGTGCTTCTGCGCCCAGAGGCTCACGTAGAGACGCTCGCGATTTTCATCGAGCACGCATGCATACGGAAACGGCGCGTCGCTGCCCGTCGTGTCGAGGATCGCCTCGGCGCGCTTCGTGATGCTCGGGTCATCCGTCGGCGCGCCCACACGCGGCGCGACCTTGCCGATCTCACTCGGTGCAGCCAGCGCGAGGTCACTGACCTCCGCTGCACCGTCCGCAACGAGACGCACGCGACTCACCGTCTGCCCCCACACGTTCGCCACGTAGATCACCGAGCCATCGCCGGAAATGGCGAGCCCGCACGGGACGCCGCGTTTTGACTTCGCGCGCAGCGACACCTCGGTCGGCTCGCCGAGGTAGCCGTCCTTGAATTTGAAAATGTGCAGCACCTCGTCGCCCGATCCACTGCAGACGATCTTCGATCCATCCGGCGAAAACGCGATGCCGTAGAACGCCTCGTGGAGATTCACGCGCGATACGATTTTTCCCGCGGCAATGTCGAGAATCTGCACCTCATGCTGCCCGTAGCCGCAGTGCAGGATCGCCGCGAAGTTCCCACCCGGATGCAGCGCCATGCTCGCGGGAAAATC
>JBDSAR010000455.1:0-2269 GCA_039922035.1 Chthoniobacteraceae bacterium | reverse complement strand
ACGACGGGGTTCACCTGTGGCTGTATGCCACGGAAATTTTCGGCGTGGATCTCAGGACGGACAAGCTTGTCGTCGCCGCGGATCTCCGGCGTGCGAATCCGTCCATCGAGGACGTGCTGGACATCGGTCGCTACGAATTCGGCAAGCGCCTGCGCGTGACGAGCCACGACTACAAGCGGTCATTCGAGATCGATCCCGCCACGCTGAAAGGCTTGCCGGTGGAAGTGGATCGCAAGTCGGCCACATCGGATCTGAAGCCCGCGGACTTCCTCGCCTCCGGCGCGCTGCTGTCGCCGACGGAATGGTTCGGCGTCCACTCACTGGCCGAGTTGGAGCGCGGCTTCAGCCCCGGATCGAGCATCCCAAAACGCAATCGCGCAGAACCGAAGTCCGCCGCCCGGAGCATCTATCGCGGACAGCTCGACCCGGCCGAACGCGGGCCGCGCGTGAAGACGATGGCGAAGCTCGGCGCGGAGACATTCCACGATGCCTCGCTCCTCTGCACCGCAGACTCGCAGCCGATGCGCCTCGCGGGACCGGATGGATTTCTGCTCAACTGCGCCTCCGCCCCAGGCATTCAGTCCACGCGACTCGTGGTGCGCGTGGACCTGGGCGGCAAGGTCGTGTGGAAGGCGGACACGGGCATTGCCGAGTTCGAACAGATTCTGCCGGATGCGCGGAACTTTGCGTTCATCGGAAAACGGCCCGCATCGCCGGGCAAACTGCCCGAGCCGGTGCTGGTGATCATCAGCAATGAAACGGGCGCGATTTCGAGCTGCACCTTGTGGCAGTGAATACTGGCCCCGGAAAACAGGCGCGGCTTTTCGGTGACGGCATTGGCGTGTGCTCGCAACCGACGTTCGGGCTTCGCCAAGATGCGGGGTGACGGTGCGGCTTTTCTCGGGCAGTATTCTTCCCGATGAAAAAAATCCTCCTGCCCCTTCTCGTGTTTGGAATCGTCACCGCCGCCTTTGCGGAACCGGCAAAGCCTGCCGCACCTGCATCGGCCACGGTGCCCTCACAATTCTCCACGGAATACGAAGGCAAGACCTACAGTTTCCCCGACGAGGCCTCGCTCGCAAAATGGAAGGCGGACCGCGAGGCGAGCATCTATCAGCAAATCGGTGGCAAGCCTGCGATGGATGCGGCCATCGAGATTTTCTACACAAAGGTGCTCAAGGATGATCGCATCAAACATTTTTTCGATGACGTGGACATGGTGCGCCAGCGGACCAAGCAGAAGGCGTTTCTCTCGGCAGCGTTCGGCGGGCCGATTCCGTGGAAAGGGAAGGACATGCGGAAGGCTCATGCAAAAATCCCCGGTCTGAACGACACGCACTTCAATGCAGTCGCGGAAAACCTCCAGGCAACGCTCGTTGACCTGAAGGTAAAAAAGGAACTCATCGACAAGATCATGGCGATCGCCGCAAGCACCCGCGCCGACGTGCTGAACCTGCCGAAATAGCCCGGCAGGCTGCTCCGGATTTTCGCCGCGTCAGTCGCGGACGAAATCAATGAAGCCGCGCTGCACGTTCGTACTCACGAGCTTCACCCGCGTGCGGTCGCCGACATCGAGACCTTGCGTGCCGCCGTCCAGTCGGCCTTCCACGGGCGGATTAAAAAGGCGCACCCATGTTCCCTGCTCCGAGGCACCGGTCACGATCGCGTCGAATCGCTGGCCAATCCGATCGGAGAGCAGCAGTGCCGCTGCGGACTTCCGCACCTGACGCTCGACCTTCGTGGCGTCGTCCTCTTTCTCCGTGCAGTGATCGGCGAGATCCGTGAGTTCGGTGTTCGTGTACGGCATTGGCGCGCCGGCGAGTGCGGCCTTCAGGAGGCGCTGCGTGATCACGTCGGGGAATCGGCGGTTCGGCGCGGTGGAGTGCGAATAGTCCCGCACGGCGAGGCCGAAGTGTCCGGGCGCGGTGCCGCCGGGGAGATCCACGGCGTATTCGCCGCGGCCGACGAGCTTCACGATCGTGAGCGAGAGGTCGGGAAATTTCTCCGGGTCCGCCTTTCGCCGCTGGCAGAGGAAAGTCTCGAGCGCCGCGGCATCCGGCAGTGCGGGGAGGCGCACGCCGTATTCCTCCGCGACGCGCGCGATGCGCTCCCAGCGCTCGGGCGAACGCAGGACGCGGCGCAGCGAGGGCAGTTTCCGCGCGTCGAGAAAGGCCGCGGTCACGCCATTCGCGGCGATCATGAAATCCTCGATGAGCTGCTTCGCGCGGTTCTTCCGATCCGCTTCGAGCCCGGTGACTGCGTCGCCGGT
>JBDSAR010000454.1:0-2938 GCA_039922035.1 Chthoniobacteraceae bacterium | reverse complement strand
TACTGTCCGCTCATGAAAGCCGCCCACATCGCCGCCGTCGTCCTCGCTGCAGCAGCGGGCTGGTCCGCCGCTCGCATGTCTCCGGCGCAGCACGCGGATGATGCGTCGCAGGGGCGAAAAATCCTGTGCTACCAAAGCCCGATGCACCCGTGGGTGAAGTCGGACAAGCCCGGGCAGTGTACGGTCTGCGGGATGGATTTGGTGGCGATTTACGAAGGCGGCAAGAGTTTTGACAGTCAGGCCGGCGGCATCGTGATGCTCCACGAAGGGAGTCCGAATGTGTTCGGAGTCCAAACCGGTGAGGTAAGGAAGCAGCACCTTGCGCGCACACTGCGCGTGGCCGGGATGATCGGTGAGGACGAGTCGCGCCACGGCCTGATTAGCGCGCCGGTCGAGGGACGCATAGACGGCCTCGCGATGAACCACGACGGGCAGCCTATTTCACGCCGGCAACCCATCGCCACGATCTTCAGCCGCACGCTCCTCGACGCCGCGAATGACTACCGACTCGCGCTCGAACAAGGAGGCGCCGCGCTCGAAAAGGCCACGCGCCGCCTCGAACAATGCGGCCTTGTGACGGAGCAGATCCAAGCGATCCCGCAGCGTCAGCCAGATGACATTCATTTTGGCATCGTCGCCCCGCTCGGTGGCACCGTGCTGAAAAGCTACGTCAGCGAGGGGCAGTATGTGAAGGAGGGCGACAGGCTCTTCGAGATCGCGGATTTCACGCGGATGTGGTGCATGTTCACCGTGCATGAACGCGATCTTCCTTTCGTCCACGAGCGGCAGATTGTGACGGTGCGCGCGGCCTCGCTCCCCGGCGAGGAATTCAAGGCGCGGGTCGGATTCATCAGCCCGAACCTTGACGAAACCACCCGCTCCGCGCACGTGCGCGTGGTGCTGGAGAATCCGGCAGGCCGCCTAAAGAACAGGACGTCTGCCGAGGGCACGATCGAACTCGACGCACCGGAAGTCCTCGCCATTCCACGCAGCGCGGTGCTGTGGCCCGGCGGCACACCCCGCGTCTATGTGGAACTGGCACCCGGCGCGTACGAGCAGCGCAAGGTGACGCTGGGACGCGCAGGCGATGTCTTATGGGAGGTGCTAGACGGGCTGAAGGAAGGCGAGCGCGTCGTGATGTCGGGCAATATGCTGATCGATGGACAGGCGCAGCTCGACCGCGGAATGCAGGACTCCGGCGTGGAGTCGAAGCCGTGATCAACGCCCTGATCACCTGGTCGCTGAGGAACCGCTTCCTCGTCGCATGCGCCACGCTGTTCATCATCGCGCTCGGCATCCATGCGCTCAAAAATACGCCGGTGGATGCGATCCCGGACCTGAGTGAAAACCAAGTGATCGTATTCGCCGATTGGAGCGGCCGCAGCCCGCAGGAGGTCGAGGACCAGGTCACTTATCCGCTGTCCGTGAACCTGCAGGGACTCGGCGGAGTCAAGGCGGTGCGCGCAAACAGCATGTTCGGCTTCTCGCTGATCACGGTCATCTTCGAGGACGGCGTCGAGAAATCCGCCGCCCGCCAGCGCATCCTGGAACGCCTGAACTCCCTCGACGGCGTCCTGCCCGCCGGTGTGGCTGCGAAACTCGGCCCCGATGCCACGGGACTCGGCTGGGTGTATCAATACTACCTCGAAGTGGATCAGACGAAGTCGCCGAATGGTCGCGGCTACGACCTCGGCGAACTGCGATCATTGCAGGACTGGTTCATCCGCTACCAACTCAACTCCGTTCCCGGCGTGGCCGAAGTCGGCAGCGTCGGCGGCTTCGTGCAGCAGTATCAGATCGAGGTGGATTCGCAGAAAATGCGTGCGGTCGGCGTGTCTCTCGAAATGGTGATGAAGGCCATCAGCCGCTCGAATCTGAATGTCGGAGGCAAGACCATCGAGGAAAACGGCATGGAGTTTGTGGTGCGCGGCGTGGGCTTGATCGAGAGCACCGCGGACCTCGGGAAAATCGTGCTGATGGAAAAAGAGGGCACAGCGATTTGCCTGAGAGACGTGGCGCGCATCGAACTCGGCGGTGATTTTCGCCGCGGCGCGCTCGACGTCGCGGGCCATGAAGTCGTCGGCGGCATCGTCGTCATGCGCACGGGCGAAAACGCCCGGGATGTCATCGCGAAGCTGAAGTCAAAGATCGCGCAGATCGCGCCAAGTCTGCCGCCCGGCGTGACGATCCGGCCATTCTACGATCGCAGCGAACTCATCGAGCGCACCATCAGCACGCTGAAGCGCGCACTCACCGAGGAAATCCTCCTCGTGGCGCTCGTGCATATCGTCTTCCTGTTTCATTTCCGCAGCATCCTCATCGTCACGCTGCCGTTGCCGGTGAGCATCCTGATCTCGTTCATCCTCATGCGGCAGTTGGGCATCACCTCGAACATCATGAGCCTCTCCGGCATCGCCATCGCCATCGGCGTGCTGGTGGATGCGGCGATCGTGCTGGTGGAAAATGTCATCCGTCAGTGTGAACTTGCGGAGCGCAACAAAGGCGGCACGCTCACCGCAGCGGAAAGATGGGAAGTGGCGCTCGGTGCATCGAAGCAGGTCGGCCGGCCAATTTTCTTCGCGATGGCGATCATCATCCTCGCCTTCGTGCCGGTCTTTGCACTGACCGCGCAGGAGGGGAAAATGTTTCACCCGCTCGCGCTGACGAAGACTTTCGCGATGATCGGCTCCACACTGCTCGCGATGACGATCGTGCCCGCGCTCTGCACCTGGCTGGTGCGCGCCCCCTTCCCCGCCGAGGATCGGAACATCGTCATGCGTTTCCTTTTGAAGCTGTATGACCCGGCGCTCGACTTCGCGCTCAGCCATCACAAGACGGTGCTGGCCGGTGCCGCGATCATTCTCGTCGGCGCGCTCGCGCTCGTGCCGCGCATGGGCACCGAGTTCATGCCGCCGCTCAACGAAGGCAGCCTGCTCTT
>JBDSAR010000453.1:0-4955 GCA_039922035.1 Chthoniobacteraceae bacterium | reverse complement strand
CCCTTCAGCGGGATGATCCACACCCACCAGCCGGGGCCGCAGAGGTGGTTCGTCGCCCAACCGCGCGCGGCGACGGTGGCACCCGCCCACTTCGGAAATTTCTCGCGCAGCTCGAGGCTGTCCCAGTCCTTCACGCCGGTGAAGCGCGCCCAGAGCGAATTCACCGGATGCTCGGGCATCGCCTCCATGTAGCCGCGCTTGCGCGCGATGATGGCCGCGCGCCCGCTTGCGTCCACGATCCAGCGGCAGAGCACCTGCTGCGTCTCGCCGTTCTCGATAATATCGAGCAAATTGCTCCCCGCGCCGCCGAGATCGATCTTCACGACCTTTGCCGGACGGATCAGCCCGCAGCCCGCCGCGACCGCGAGTGAAAGCACATGCTCGTCGAGCGTCGCACGATCCACCTGGAAGCCGGGCATCCGCGAATTGAACCGCGCGCCCAGTTCTGCGCATTCGTCGAACGCCTCATCCTCCGTGCGCGCGAACCACATGCGCAGTCCCTGTTTCGCGAGCTGGTGGTGGCCAAGGTAATTGGTGATCCCAAGCACGCGCGTCATGAAACACGAGCTGACCTCCGTCGTGCTCTCGCCGACCTTGCGGTCGAATGCCTCGGACTTCTCGATGATGATCACCTGCAGTTCCGGATTGCGCCTTTTCAAAAGCAACGCAGTCGCCGCGCCGGAAAAGGCGCCGCCGATGATTGCCACATCGCAGGTCAGATGCATGGCCTACACCCATAGCGAGGCGCCGCGCAGAATCCAGCGGTGTGCGCGCAAATTTTTTCGCCGCCAAAAAATGCCGCTGGAAATCCCCCAAAAAAGTGGTTGCCCGTCCGCAGCGCCGTGGCTAGTTTCCGCGCCCTCGTTTGGGGCCTTAGCTCAATTGGTTAGAGCGCTACCCTGTCACGGTAGAGGTTGCGGGTTCGAGCCCCGTAGGTCCCGCCACTCATTTCCAGAGGGAAAGGCGGACGGAAGAAAATGACCGGGGTTGGAAGGGGCGGCAGCAATTGCACGTGAAGAAGACCGAACGAGCACATCCACCCGAGGGCAAATCCAGCGTCATCGAGATCGGAAAAGGCTCCATGACCGTGAAAATCCATCCGATTCGGAACAGCGGAAAAACGATCTTCATGATCAGATGGTTCATCGTCGGCACACGGCACAGGCGGAATCTTCCAAGAGAAGCGGACGCACGCCAAGAGGCCGCTCTCGTCGCCCGACAGATGAGTGCCGGGGATGCGCAAGTCATGACCCTCACCTCGTCCGAGCGGGACGAGTTATCTTCACTCAAAGCCAATGCTCGTCCCTCCCGGAATTCCATTGCATGACGCTGCCCGTTTCTTCTCAGAAAGACCGCAGACCAAAATCCCGAAGAAATCCGTTGAAGACGTGGTGGCCGATTTTCTCCGCGTTCGGAGTGCCGATGGTTCCAGCAGGCGCTATCCGCAGGACATCCGCAGTCGTCTCGGGGGGCTTCGTCGATTAGATGATTCGCGAGCCGTGTTATCGGCCTGCCCTCCACCTTTGCGCGGTGGTAAAGCCGCGAGAAGAGATCACGGATCAACTGCGGGGAATACCATTGGGCACGCGCCAGGATGATTCCCCGGTGATGCACGGCGCGATATCCCGGGCGGGTTTTAGACGATGCTGATGCAGCGCGAGTGCGCCGATTCAAAGGTGCAAGATCACAGCAAAGCCGTGATCCATTGCATGTTCATATGACGCTGTAGATGGGGGTGTTTCATGCCGGCCATCTCGAAAGCGACGTCCGACTCGGGCGCAACTTCCTGCGCGGAGTCCTCGGCGATGCCCGTAACGTCCTGCCGGCCTGCACAGCCAGTAACCTGCGCAAATTGCTGTGCATAATGATGTCATTCCTCCACTGTCTCCTCCCTCGGCAAGCCGACGCCACCGGTGACGGCAACAGTATCAAAAGGCTCTGGCAGGCGCTTTCTGCTTCTGAAGATCATTCCCCCGTGAGTTTGGCAATTTTTGAAGCCAAACGAACCCGCGCTTTTCCAATCCGCTGATCATTAAACGCGCATTCCCGAGTGCTATTAAATACTGGATCAGTGACTTCGATTTCCACGGATGCGTGTTCGCATACTGAGGCCATCCGAAAGAGATCCGCCGGCAAAAATTACCGAACTTCATTCACAGCGACCGCTTCACTGGCCATGACCTCCGAAGAAGGTCATGACCGCCTCAAGATGCTGAGGGAGAATTGCCGGGCTAAGACTCAGTGCCACGGACGGTCATTCCGGCGCAGTCATTTTCATCGCGATCCTCATCGTGCAATCGTCCATCACAATCCTCCGACGCAGCCTCTTCGTCCGCGCGATTTTCCTCCCGCCGGCCCTGTTGTTTGTAAATGCGGCGGGGTCAAATGCGGCTGTGGATTTTGCGGTGCAGTTTGAAAAGGAGGTGCGCCCGTTGCTGGACGAGCACTGCTTCAGGTGCCACGGGCCGGAGAAGCAGAAGGGCGGGCTGCGGATGGATCGGAAGGCGGATCTGATGAGCGGCGGTGATTCCGGCGAGCCGGCGATCGTCTTGGGAAAGGGTGTCGAGAGCCAGTTGATCGCGCGCATGAGAACGTCGAAATCCGACGAGATGATGCCGCCGAAGGGCGAGCGGATGACGCCTGAGCAAATCGCGGCGATTCAGCGGTGGATTGACAACGGCGCGCACTGGCCGTCGTCGGGAAAGCCAGATGCGGAAGTCGCGACAAAGACAAATTCAGGGCCGAGCGGGAAAGTGATCACGGACAAGGATCGCGAGTTCTGGTCGTTCAAGCTTCCACAGCGCTCGCAGCCTGCGGTCACGGCGCAGAAAGGCTGGCCGCGGCAGCCGCTTGATTTTTTCATCGCGTCCGCGCTGGCGAAAAACGGGCTCACTCCTGCGCCGGAAGCGTCGTCCGTGGTGCTGATCCGGCGCGTGACTTACGATCTCACGGGGCTGCCGCCGACGCCGGAGGAAGTGGATGCGTTCGTCCAATCCGCGAGCCGGAACCCGCAAGCCGCAATCGAAGCTCTCGTGGATCGGCTGCTCGCGTCGCCGCGCTTCGGCGAGCGGATGGCGAGCATGTGGCTGCCGCTGGCGCGGTATGCGGAAGACCAGGCGCATCAGGTCGGGAAGGACACGAAGTTTTTCTACCCAAACGCGTACCACTACCGCGCGTGGGTGATTGAGGCGTTCAATCACGGGCTGCCTTACGACCAGTTCGTGAAGCTCCAACTCGCGGCGGATCGCCTGCCCGGCACCGCTCCCGGCGACCTCGCGGCGCTCGGCTTTTTGGGCCTCGGCCCGAAGTACTACAATCGCGGACGCCTCGATGTAATGGCGGATGAGTGGGAGGATCGTGTGGACACGGTGAGCCGCGCGCTGCTCGGCCTCACGGTCGCGTGCGCGCGCTGCCACGATCACAAATTCGATCCCATCTCGATGCGCGACTACTACGCGCTCGCGGGCGTCTTCGCGAGCACCTCGATGGTGAACAAGACCCCGGACGGCAAGGTCGCGAAAGACGGGAAGGCGGCCGACGTGGATCCGGCGATGCTCCATCTCGTCGAGGATGCGAAGCCGCAGGATCTGAATGTGTTTCTGCGCGGCAATGTCGAGAGCAAGGGGCCGATCGTGGAGCGGCGGTTCCTCGAGGTGCTCAGCAAAAGGGACGCGTCCGCATTTTCCGATGGCAGCGGGCGGCGCGAACTCGCGGAGCGCATCGCGAGCAGCGAAAATCCGCTCACGGCGCGCGTCTTTGTGAACCGCGTGTGGGCGCTGCTGCTCGGTCAGCCACTCGTCTCCACGCCGAGCAATTTCGGGCATTCCGGCGCGCTGCCGACGCATCCCGAATTACTCGACGATCTCGCGCGGCGCTTCATGGACGGTGGCTGGTCGGTGAAGGCGCTCGTGCGCGAAATCGTGCTCTCGGCGACCTACCGGCAGGCATCGGCTTGCGACGACGCGAAGCTCGTGCGCGATCCGTCGAACCGGTTTTTTTCCCGGATGAACCGGCGGCGACTCACGTTCGAGCAGTGGCGCGATTCCGTCCTCGCGCACAGCGGCAGGCTCACCGAATCCGTCGGCGCGAAGTCGGCGGACATTGACTCGCCGGATAATTCATCGCGCACTGTTTACGCATTCGTGAGCCGCCTGAAACTTTCCGAGCAGCTCATGCGCTTCGACTACCCGGATGCGAATGTCCACTCGGAGCAGCGCTCGGTCACGACGACGCCGCTGCAGAAACTTTTCATGCTCAACAGCCCCTTCATGCTGAAGCACGCAGCGGCACTCGCGGCACGCCTGCAAGCCGGCGCAAGCGACGACACCACGCGCGTGGCGAACGCATACCGCATGCTCCTCGCGCGCGAGCCCGACGACTCGGAGCGCGCGCTCGCGGCGGAATTTCTGAAACGCCCCTCGTCGTCATCCGGCATGACGCGCTGGGATCAATACGCGCAAATCCTGCTCATCTCAAACCCCATGCTCTATGTGGACTGAACCCTCCTGCATCCTCACGCGCCGCCAGATGCTCGGCAAAATGTGCGCAGGCTTCGGCCTGCTCGGGCTCGCTGCCGCAGCAGGCTCCGCGTCGGCGGCGGGAATTTCCGCACCGCGGCTCGCGCACTTCGCACCGCGGGCGAAGCGGCTCGTCTTCCTTTTTCTCAATGGCGGCCCGTCGCATGTGGATACGTTTGATCCAAAGCCCGCGCTCGCAAAATTCGAGGGACAGCAGCCGGCGGGCGAACTTTACAAGAAGAGCAAGGGCACCGGCTTCATGCCGTCGCCGTTCACATTTTCAAAGCACGGGCAGAGCGGCCTCGAGGTGAGCGAGTCGCTGCCGAATCTCGCGCGCGTGATTGATGACTGCTGCATCATCCGCTCGATGCACACGGACGTGCCGAATCACGAGCCTGCGCTGCTCGCGATGCACACGGGAAATCTCCAGCCCATCCG
>JBDSAR010000452.1:0-18626 GCA_039922035.1 Chthoniobacteraceae bacterium | reverse complement strand
TACCTGCGCGTGGCCGCGGAGGAAAACGGCAAGCCCGTCCGCGAGATGACCACTGACGCGATGGAGCTGCTCGAACGCTACCCGTGGCCCGGCAACATCCGCGAACTGCGCGGGGCGATCGAGCGCGCGACCGTCATGGCATCCGGCACGAAGATCACCGTGCGCGATCTGCCGCAGTCGGTGCGCGACGGGGCGTCCATGATTCCGACGAGCGTCGCGGGGCTGAAGCTGCCCGCATTTTCCAAACCCGGCCAGCACCTGAACCTCCAGGAAACCGAGCAGCGCATGATCATCCGCGCGCTCGACGAATGCGGCGGCAATGTCACCAGGGCCGCGCAAGTACTCGGCCTCAGCCGCCGCACGCTGCACCGGCGGCTGAAGGAATTCCGCGAGGCAGAGGCGGAGGAGCAGACCACAACCGCAGGCACGGCACCCGCACAGGGCTCATCAAATGGCAGCTGAAATCAAGGCACAGGAAGTAGTCCACACGCTGGAGCACGGGAGCGGACGCCGCTGGATCGTGCTTCTGCTCATCGTCGCATTCGCGCTTTTCCAATCCGTCTCACATGTGCTCATCAACCCGATGAACCGGCTCGGCGGGCAGGCGGCACTTTTCGTCGGCATCACCCATCCGAAAGGTCAGGAGCAGGCTGTCATCGCGCGGGAGATCGCGCGCGGCCACGGGTTTTCCACGACGGTGATCAAGCCCGCGGCCGTCGCCCTCATGGAAAAGAACCGGGGAGCCAACGGCTTCTCATCCTTCCTCGATCCCGACGGGCCGACCGGCGGCAACATCCCGGACATCTACCACGCGCCGCTGAACCCGTGGGTGAACTCCTGCGCGCTCTTCACCGCGATCCGGATCAGCGACGCCCTCTCGCTGCGACAGGATGCGAAGGGGCACAACGACTTTTGGGGATTCCACAAAGGCGAATACATCCACCCCGCCGACCGCATCATCGCCGGGGTCAGCGTCCTGTTCTTCCTCGTGGGCGTGTGGGTGAGCTTCCTCACCGTGCGTCGGCTCTTCGACGAACGGCTCGCCACCCTCACCACGGTGCTGCTGCTGCTCTGCAATGAATTCTGGCGCTACACCTCCACCGGCCTGCCGCAGATGCTCATGCTCATGCTTTTCAGCGTCGCGATCTACTGCTGCACGCGCGCGCTGGCCGCGAGGGAAAATGCCGACCCCGCCTGGCTCTGGAACGCCGGCTCGGGCCTCGCGTTCGGGCTGCTCGCACTCGCGCATCCGCTGACGATCTTCATCTTCGTCGGCGCACTGATCTACACGGCCGTCGTGTTTTCACCGCGGGGGCGGGATGCGATGATCATGCTGGCGGTATTCTTCATCCCGCTCGCTCCCTGGCTGGTCCGCAATGCAAACGTCTGCGGATCGCCCTTCGGCATCGCCGGCCAGACGCGCCTCGTCGGTCTCCGCGGCACCGAATCGCAGATCATGCGCACTCTCACCGAGCCGGACAAGAACGTCCCCGTGCATTTTTTCCGCGGCAAGGTGCAGACGGAGATCATCGCCCACATGGACTCGCTGGTGGGCCGCTTCGGCAAGATCCTCGTCGCCCCGCTTTTTTTCCTCTCGCTCCTGCATGCCTTCCGGAAAACGGAGACCCGCTCCATCCGCTGGAACGTCTTTCTCATGCTGGTCTGCGGCGTGACCGGCATGGCAATTTTCGGATTCGGAGATGCCGATCTCCAGACTGATCTGGAGTCGAACAATCTCTTTCCGCTCTTCATCCCGCTTGCCACCGCATACGGTCTCGCGCTGCTGCTCATCATGTGGAGCCGCGTCCAGGTCGCCGGTCGCGACCTCGCCTCCGTCCGCCAGATCAACGTCGCCTTCCACGCCGTTGTCATTTCCTTCAGTTCCCTCTCGCTGCTCAACGTGTACACCGACCCGCCGAAGCTCCCCTTCGTCTGGCCGCCCTATTGCCCCCCCGCCCTCAGCGATCTCTCGGACTGGTATGGCAAGGACGACATCATCTGCTCGGACATGCCCTGGGCCACCGCCTGGTACGCCGATCGCAAGAGCCTTTGGCTCCCGCTCACCATCGCCGATTTCAACGATCTGAACGAATTCCGCTTCCATGGAAAAATCACCGGTCTCCTCGTCACACCCGTCACCGGATTCCGCGGCCTGCTGAATGAGGTCGGCGTCGGCGAATTCAAGGACTGGCGCGCATTCATCATGCGCGACCCGCGCGCCGCGTCGAATTTCCCCCTCAAGGTCGCACACCCGATTTTCCTCATGGGCGCGTCGCACTACCTGCTCTTCGCCGACCGTGATCGCTGGACGGAGCGCAACAACTGAGCGCCGGAAAAAATCCGTTGACGCACTCCGCGCGACCCGTATCGTCGCGGCCTCTCTTATCCAGAGTGGCTGAGGGTTCTGGCCCTGCGACGCCACGGCAACCGCTCCGATTTAACCCGGAGGACCAGGTGCCAAATCCAGCCTCGCGCCGCCATGGCATGAGGGCAGATGAGAGCGAAGCGGTGATTTGTCGTCACCCCTCGCCACTCCGGGAAGAGCTATTCAGTCCTGCATAACCATGCAAAAAAATACACCTTCCTACTTCTCGAACCTCAAGTGCCGCGAGTGCGGCAGACTTTATCCGAAGCAGGCCATCCACGTCTGCGATTTCGACTTTGGCCCTCTCGAAGCAGCCTACGACTACGATGCAATCAAGGCCGCGCTCACCCGCGAAGTCATCCTGTCGCGCCCGCAGAGCATGTGGCGCTACCGCGAGCTGCTGCCGATTGATGGCGAGCCCACCGTCGGCACGCAGGTCGGTTTCACGCCGCTCGTGAAGGCGGATCGCCTCGCGGAGAAGCTCGGTATCAAGGCGCTCTACATCAAGAACGACACGGTCAATTACCCCACCCTTTCGTTCAAGGATCGGGTCGTCAGCGTCGCGCTCAGCCGCGCGAAGGAGCTTGGCTTCACGACCGTCGCCTGCGCCTCAACGGGAAATCTCGCGAACTCCGTCGCCGCGAATGCCGCCAGCGCCGGACTCAAAAGCTACGTCCTCATCCCCGCCGATCTCGAGCAGGGAAAAGTCCTTGGCTCGCTCGTGTACGGCACGAACGTCATCGGCATCCACGGCGCCTACGACCAGGTGAACCGCCTCTGTTCGGAGATCGCCGGCAAATACGGCTGGGGTTTCGTGAACGTGAACCTGCGGCCGTACTACGCCGAAGGCTCGAAGACAATGGGCTTCGAAATCATGGAGCAGCTCGGCTGGCGCATCCCGCGGCACACCGTCGCGCCGATGGCCTCTGGCTCTCTGCTCACGAAAATCCACAAGGCCTACGGCGAATTCACCAAGATCGGCCTCGTCGAGGATGCGAAATTTTCCATCTACGGCGCACAGGCCACCGGCTGCGCACCCATCTCGCACGCGATGAAAAAAGGCACCGACATCGTGAAACCCGTGCCGAAGCCCGACACCATCGCGAAGTCCCTCGCCATCGGCACACCCGCCGACGGCTACTACGCCATCCACGTCATGCGCCAGACCGGCGGCTTTGCCGAGGACGTGACGGACGACGAAATCGTCGAAGGCATCAAGCTCCTCGCCGAATATGCCGGCATCTTCGCCGAGACCGCCGGCGGCGTCACCGTCGCCTGCGCGAGGAAACTCATCGAGAGCGGAAAAATCCCGCGCGACGAGGAAGCCGTGCTCTGCATCACCGGCCACGGCCTCAAGACGCAGGAAGCCATCCAGGGCAAATGCGGCGAGCCGCGTCTCATCAAGCCCAGCCTCCGCGAATTCGAGGAAAAAGTGTACGCGCCCGACCAGACCGCTACCGCTGCGAAATCGTAATTCCGAAATCTTAAATCCAAAATGGCCAACGTCCGCATCCCCACCCCACTCCGCAAACTCACCAACGATCTCGAAATCGTCAGCGCCGCCGGCGCGAATGTCGGCGAGATCCTCGACAACCTCGACAAGGCATTCCCCGGTCTGCGCGAACGCATCTGTGACGAGGAAGGCAACGTCCGCCGTTTCGTAAACATCTTCGTGAATGACGAAGACATCCGCTTCCTCGAAGAGCGCGCCACTCCCGTGAAGGACACCGACGAACTCAGCATCGTCCCCGCCATCGCCGGCGGTTAGTCGTCGCCTTGGGTGCCAAATCCTCAACCCTAAATCCTGAATCTTAAATCCGATGGCTTCCCAAACCACCCGTCTCTGGCTCATGTATCCGACCCGGCTCGTCACGCGCCCGATCATCTGGGAGCTGTGCAAAAAATTTGAAGTCACGACCAATCTCCGCCAGGCCAGCGTGAACGAGGAAGTCGGCCTCGTCTGCCTCGAGTTCGACGGCGAGCGCGAAGAAATCAAGCGCGCCATCGCGTGGCTGGAGGAACTCGGAGTGAAAGTGGAGCCCGTCGAGATCAACACGATCGAAGGCTGAGCAGCAGCCCGGCCTTTTCTCGCCGGCTCATTCTTTCAAAGGACAGCCCTCGCCCGGAGATTTCCTCTCCACCATGCACTCCGGGCCAATTCCCACAATCGCGGCGATCGTCATCGCCACGCTCGCGGCTTCGCTTAATGCAGGCACAGAGCTTCCGCCTCCGGTCCAGCGAGAGGTGGATTTTGCCAGGGATGTGCGTCCGCTTTTGCAGGAGCGCTGCGTCGGCTGCCACGGGCCGGAGAAGCAGAAGAGCGGCTACCGACTCGATTCACGCGAGGCTGCACTGAAAGGCGGCGACTCCGGCGACGCGGCAATCATCCCCGGAAAAAGCGCGGACAGCCCGCTCATCCATTTCGTCGCCGGACTGGATGCGGACAAGCTCATGCCGCCGAAGAAAAGCGAGAAGCCTCGGCTGACCGCGGAGGAAGTCGGAGTGCTGCGCGCGTGGATCGATCACGGCGCGGTGTGGCCGGAGGATCCATCCGTGGCAAAGCGCGACCCGCTCGACTGGTGGAGCCTCAAGCCGATGACACGGCCCGCTGTGCCGGAGGTGAATTACTCAGTACTCAGTGCTCAGGCCTCAGTAAAAGCAGCCGCACCGGACACTGCGGCACTGAACCCTGAGCACTCCACACTGAGCACTAATCCGATTGACGCCTTCATCTCCGCAAAGCTCGCGGAAAAGGGCCTCGCGATGTCGCCCGAGGCAGACGCGCGCACGCTGTGCCGCCGACTTTACTTTGACCTCACCGGGCTTCCGCCGACGCCGGAAGAGATGGAGCAGTTCGAGCGCGAGGTGGCCGCGAACGCGGATGACAAGGCGAGTGGGAGACAAGGCGACAAGGCGAACGATGCAGGCATCGCCCCCTCGGCCTCCCGCCCCCTCGCCCCCTCATCGTCAAAGAAAGATCGCGCGATCGAGCAACTCGTGGATCGCCTGCTTGCCTCACCGCGCCACGGCGAACGCTGGGCGCGGCACTGGCTCGATGTCGTTCACTACGGCGACACGCACGGCTACGACAAGGACAAGCCCCGCCCGAACGCGTGGCCGTATCGCGACTACGTCATACGCGCGCTGAACGACGACAAGCCCTACGCGCGCTTCGTGCAGGAGCAGATCGCCGGCGACATTCTTTTTCCCGGCACGCGCGATGGCATCGAGGCGCTCGGCTTCATCGCTGCCGGACCGTGGGACTACATCGGCCACGCCGAGGTGCCGGAGACGAAGACCGATGGAAAAATCGCGCGCCACCTCGACCGCGACGATATGGTCGCCAACACGATCGGCACCTTCTGCAGCGCGACGATCCATTGCGCCCAGTGCCACAACCACAAATTCGATCCCATCCCGCAGGAGGATTACTACTCGCTGCAGGCCGTCTTCGCCGCGCTCGATCGCACCGACCGCAAATACTACGCGGACGACAAACTCAACGCGCGCTTCACCGAACTCACGCGCCAGCAGCGCGACGCCGACGCCGCGCTCGCCGCAGTCGAGGAGCCGCTGAAGAAAAAAGCGGGCGCAAAATTCGCCGACCTCACGCGGCGCATCGAAGGCGCATCGAAGGCCTCCGCTCAGAAACTCGGCAACGCGAGCCCGGACTTCGGCTATCACAGCGCGATTTCGCCGAAGCAGGATGCGGTGAAATGGGTGCAGGTGGATCTCGGCAAAACCGTGACCATTGACCACGTCACGCTGATGCCGTGCTACGACGACTTCAACACGATCGGCGCGGGCTTCGGATTTCCCGTGCGCTTCAAGGTCGAGGCGAGCGACGACCCGGAGTTCAAAAACAATGTGGCGCTGCTGTGGCGCAGACACGATGCGACCTTCATGGCGGATTTTGCAAACCCGAGCCTCGTGCCATTCACAACCGGTGGCGCAAAGGATGACGGCATCGCCGGGCGCTACGTGCGCGTGACGGCGACGAAGCTCGCGCCGCGCAAGGATGACTTCATCCTCGCACTCGCGGAACTGCAAGTCTTCGACCCCGATGGGAAAAATTTCGCGCAGGGCAAACCCGTCACCGCACTCGATTCCATCGAAGCCCCGCCGCGCTGGCGGAAGGCGAACCTCACCGACGGCATCGCACCCGTCGCGCAGTCGGCTGACGAAAAGGAGAAACTCGTCCAGGAACGCGAGACGCTGCTGCTCGGCTTTGCGGAAAATGTGGTGAAGGCGAAACGCACGGCGCTGCTCGGGGAGTCGAAGCGCATCGCCGCCGAAATCAAAAAACTGCCCGCGCCGGGCGTCGTCTATGCAGGTGGCATTCACTCGGGCACGGGCGCATTCGCCGGCACCGGTATGAACGGCGGCAAGCCTCGCCCGATTTTCCTCCTCGCACGCGGGCAGGTCACTCATCCGGGGAAGGAGATGATCGCCGGCTCGCTCTCCGCACTCACATTTGCACCCGCGAAATTTTCCGTCGCGCCGGATGCACCCGAGGGCGAACGCCGCGCCGCGCTCGCGAAGTGGATCACCGATCCGCGGAATCCGCTCACGTGGCGCAGCATCGTGAACCGCGTGTGGCAATATCACTTTGGCCGTGGCCTTGTGGAGACGCCGAATGACTTTGGCCGCAACGGCGGCCTGCCCACGCATCCCGACCTGCTCGACTGGCTCGCCACCGAGTTCCGCGAGAGCGGCGGCTCGCTGAAGAAGCTGCATAAGCTGATCGTGATGAGCGCGGCGTATCGGCAGGCATCGGCAGGCAATCCCGCAGCTGAGAGATTGGATGCGAACAACGCGCTCCTCTGGCGACAAAATCGCCGCAAGCTCGAGGCCGAGGCCGTGCATGATTCCGTGCTCGCCGTGAGCGGCAAACTCGACCTCACCGCGGGCGGGCCAGGCTGGCAGGACTTCGTTGTCGAGCACCCGGAGCATTCGCCACACTACGAATACACGCTCGCGAATCCCGAGGACGCGAAGACGTGGCGGCGCTCGATCTACCGCTTCATCGTCCGCTCGCAGACGCATCCGTGGATGACCTCGCTCGACTGTGCCGACCCCTCGATGCGCGTGGACAAGCGTAACGAAAGCCTCTCCGCGCTGCAGGCCCTCGCGCTCCTGAACAACGGCTTCATGCTCACGCAGGCGCGGCATTTCGCCGAACGAGTGCAGCGCGAAGCGCCAGACCTCGCGGCGCAAGTGGACCGCGCGCACCTGCTCGCCTTCGGCCGCGTGCCGGCAGCGGCGGACCGCGAGAGGCTCATCGCCTTCGCGAAAACAAACGGCCTGCCGAACCTCTGCCGCGTCTTCCTGAATTTGAATGAATTCGCCTTCGTTGATTAGCCCATCACCACGATGAACAACGCCTCTCCTTTCCATCGTCCCTTGTCTTCGCGGGCGATCTCCCGTCGCAATTTCCTCTGGCAGGCAGGCGGCGGACTCGGCGGCATCGCGCTCGCTTCGATGCTCGGCGAAGAACGCGCGCTTGCGGGTGCCGGCCTGTTCGATCGGAAACTGCACTTTCCCGCGAAGGCGAAACGTGTCGTGCAGTTCTTCATGGCGGGTGCGGCAAGCCACCTCGATCTGTTCGACTACAAGCCCGAGCTCGTGAAGCGCGCCGGACAGCCGAGCGACTTCGGCGAACCCGTCGAGGCTTTTCAAAATGGACTCGGGCCTTGGCTGAAACCGATCTGGGATTTTGCACCGCACGGCCAGTGCGGAAAGCTGCTCGGCGAGCCGGTCGCAGCGCTCGGAGCGGTCGCGGATGATCTCGCATTCGTGCACAACATGGTGAGCAAATCCGGCGTGCATTCGGCAGCCACGCTGCTCCAGGCCACGGGCTTCCAGCTCCCCGGCTTTCCCGGCGCGGGCTGCTGGGTGAGCTACGGGCTCGGTTCGCTGAACGACAATCTGCCGAGCTTCGTCGTGCTGCCGGACCATCGCGGGTTCGGCTCGAATGGGGTGAAGAATTGGGACTCCGCCTTCCTGCCCGCGCAGCACAGCGGCACGATCATTTATCCCGGCGCGGAGACGCCGATTGCCGACCTTTATCCGCACAAATCCGGGAGCTACGTCACTCGCGAGGCCGAGGCCGAGGCCCAGCGACTCATGGCCGAACTGAACCGCGAACACGCTGCAACGCGCGAGGGCGACCAGCGGCTGGAGGGGCGCATCCGCAGCTACGAACTCGCCGCGAAGATGCAGCTCTCCGCACCCGAGGCGCTGAACCTGAAAGCGGAGCCTGCACACATCCAGAAACTCTACGGCCTCGACCGCGGCCCGCAGACATGGCCGAAGGAAATCAACGCGGACGAGGAGGCGTTTTACTTTTCCCAGAAATGCCTCGCCGCGCGCCGGCTGCTCGAACGCGGCGTGCGCTTCGTGCAGGTGTGGAGCGGCAATGACAACGGATTTCCCCGGCGCAACTGGGATTCGCATGAGGACATCCACCGCGACCACGGTCCGCTCGCGACGGGCATGGCGCGGGGCGCGGCGGCGTTCATTCAGGACCTGAAGCAGCGTGGAATGCTGGACGACACGATCATTTTGTGGACCACAGAATTTGGCCGGATGCCGTCCTCGCAGGGCGGCAAGGGACGTGATCACAATCCGTTCGTCTTCACAAACTGGCTCTGCGGCGGCGGCATCAAAGGCGGCATCACGCATGGCGAAAGCGACCAATGGGGCTACAAGCCGCTCGACCGGAAAAATCCCACGCAAGTGTGGGACATCCACGCCACGATCCTGCACCTGCTCGGCATTGACCACACGAAGCTCACCTTCCGACACAACGGAATTGATCGCCGCCTCACCGACGTCCACGGCGAAGTCATCACTCCCCTGCTCGCGTAGAGGAACCCGCCGGGCTCAGACTGGCGCAACCGCAGAGTCTTCGACGATCTTCCCGTCGCGCATGTCGAGATGGCGGTCGCCGCGCTTTGCGAGTTCGCGATCGTGCGTCACCACCACGAGCGTTTTTTTTTCCGCGCGCACGAGATTCAGCAGCAGTTCCACGATGCTGCCGCCGGTCGCGGAATCGAGATTGCCCGTCGGCTCGTCGGCGAAAATCACCTCGGGATTGTTGATGAGCGCGCGCGCGATCGCCACGCGCTGCTGTTCGCCGCCGCTGAGTTCCGCAGGCAGATGCTGCAGACGTTCGCCA
The DNA here is from genome assembly GCA_039922035.1 of Chthoniobacteraceae bacterium. Classification (GTDB taxonomy): domain Bacteria; phylum Verrucomicrobiota; class Verrucomicrobiia; order Chthoniobacterales; family Chthoniobacteraceae; genus SXWH01. The sequence continues at coordinate 9,081 of JBDSAR010000452.1, read as the reverse complement.
AGCCCCACCCGTCCCAGCGCAGACTGGGCACCAGCCTGCTTGTCCGCACCGCCGATGAGCGCGGGCAGCATCACATTTTCCAGCGCCGTCAGTTCCGGCAGCAGGTGATAAGCTTGGAAGACAAAGCCGAACTTCGTATTCCGCAGCTTCGCGAGATTCCGCTCCGACTGCGCATAAACGTCCACTTCGCCAAATTTCACGACGCCCTTCTCCGGCCGCTCCAGACCGGCCAGCGTGTAGAGCAGCGTGCTTTTTCCCGCGCCGCTCGCGCCGCAGAGGAAGAGCGACTCGCCCGGCGTGATGTCGAGCGTGATGCCGCGCAGCACCTCGATCGTGCGATCGCCCATTTTGAAGGAACGGAAAAGTTCGCGTGCGGAAATCTGTGCGGCTGGCTGGCTCATGGTCGCGCTCACCGTATGCATCCCATCCGGTGCCAGCAATCACCGACTGTCTCCCGCCGGATTCGGAAGCCGCGCATTCCGTGCTTCAAGGTTCTTTTTCCGCAGGCGGACGCCAGCGGTGAAATGCCCGCTTAAACCAAGAGCGCCTTTGCCATTGCTGCGCAGACTCCACGACTGATCGCAGTTCTCCGACCTCGGCGACCAGATTTTTTCTTTCTCCCTGCAGCTCCTCATGCGCCCCGAGCAGTCTTGCATGCTCTACGCGGACCTCCTGCAGTTCGCAAAACCTCTGGCATAACGGCTCGGACGCAAGTTCCACTTTGAACGTCATCTCCAAGGTAAAGGCATCCTGCCCGAGCGGAGCAAAAACCGGCAGGAGCATCTGCGGGTCCGGGTCCGTCGCCACCAGCACGAGTCCCGTGTGTTGGAAATACGGCTGCAAGCCCAGGGAAAATGCGATTTTTCCGAATGCCTCCTCCGAGTCCGCAAGATAGAGATCCGCACCGTCGCGCTCGCGGAAAATGCGGATCCTGGACAGCGTCACAAATCCCCGCTGGTTCATGGGATCCATGCGCAGCCGGCGCGTGGGATCGGTCTGGAGCCTTTCCAAATGTTCGATCCGGATGGTCTGCCATTCAAGGGCGACGATGTCCCGGCGGACCGAGGCCGACTCGCTGAAGCCCTCGCCGTGATCCGCAAAGATCTCCGCATGCAATTTCGGCGCAGGCGGAATCCTCGCCAGCTCTCGGCGAAGCCTCGTTTCGGCAAGGCCGGAAAAATCATCCGGCAGGCTGCCGATCCATTCCGCGTAGTCCTGAAAAATGCCATCGAGCGTGGATGGCTCCGGGTCGCTGTGCTGCAGGATTTCAAACACCGTCTGGCACCAGTCCCGGAGCTTCGGTAACGCGGTCGGCCACGTCTCATTCTGATGGGAAAGATCCTGGCGCAATCTGGCCCGGACCAGGCCGTCCAAATCGCAATCCGGCAGTTCCAGCCGTTGCTGCAGCCGCCGGCACACGGAAGTGGGATTCCGCAACAGGTCCGAGTAGGTGACGAGTTCACGTTGGAAGGCCCGGCTTTCACGCTCCATTTCGAGATTGTTCGCCAGCCAGAGCATCAGAGCCTTGTCGGCAGAAAAGCCGTTCCTCGCGGAAAGCGAGGCCGCAACGGAGGCGGGATGCCGCAGGACCATGACGATGGGGAATCCCGAATCGGCAATGAAAGGCTCCCACAGCGGCAGCAGCCGACAGAGCCGCGGATCTTTCAACAGATGGTGGCGGCCCGGCGCAAACTCTCCGGCCAGAATGCGGGCGATCTCCTTTCGCCATGCCGCCATCTGCTCCGCTCCGACCGAACGGAGCCGTTTTCCGAAAGGCCTCGGATCGTGCCACGTGGAGTTCTGCTCTTCGAGCAGCCGATCATGGAAATCCACCACGGCCGCGTTTTCGTAAAAGCCCAGCGGGTTGTCGGGTGCCGGCGACATGACTGATTTTCCGACGCTGAGTCCCATGCCTTCCAAAAGCGCGGCGACCACCGAGGTGCCGCTCCGGTGCATGCCGACGATGAAGCGGGGCGAAAAGTGACTGGGGTCCACGGTTGGTTAGGGAATTCAGAGGTTTCCTGGAATTTGGAAGGCCCTTCTTTCCGCGTCCAGCGGATTGCGGACATGAATGAGGGAGGGCGCTAATGCGAACGCAATTTCCGGTAACCCGCGCCAAAAAAATACTCCAGCCGCCGGAGCGTGACAGGCGAGTAGTTTCTTTCAAACCACGGAAAGTGGCGGAGGTAGTCTTCCGTCGTCCGGTGGATGCCACCCCATTCGACATTGGAGCGAGGACTGCGGAACCCCGCCTTCGTGGCGCGCTGGAATTCCACGGTGCCGGGATACGGCGTGAAAATTTTCGGGCCGCTCACATTGACCCACGGCCCGTGTTCGCCGGCGTTGATCGCGTCGCAGAGATCGAGGGTGGCATTCACGCTCGCATCCGTCTCCTCCGGAAATCCCACGATGAAGCTCATCCGCAGGGCGACCCGCGACTGGTCGGCCAGCCGCATGAGCCGGTGGTAGTCCGCCGCCTTGGTTCCTTTTCCGATGTAGTCCAGGGTCTCCTGCGACGCGGATTCCGCGCCAATGAAGACTTGCAGGCAGCCCGTATCGGCCAGCTTGCGCAGGAGCACTCCGCCATCGCGCATGAGCTGATCCGCGCGGGCCTCGATGAGGTAGCCGAGATTTTCCGAACGCAGGTAATCGAGAATCTCGAAGGCCCTCGGATTCACGCGCTGGCGCACCCAGAACATGTCGTCCCAGATGCCGACGCCATCGAGTTCGAGCCCCGGTTGCCGTGCGTCAAGTTCGGCCCGGATCCGATCGATCTGCCGTTTCACCCAGTCCACACTGTGCGCATTCCACAGGAAGCGGCCATCCTCGCCACCATTCATCGTTTGCAGCGGCTCCGAGCAGAAGGTGCATTTGTAAGGGCAGCCGCGACTCGTCAGCAGGTAGTAGAAAAGCCGCTTCTCCGAGCGGTAGTCACCGACGTCCCATTTGCGCATCTGCTCCTCGGAGAGCGATCGCCCGGTGAAAAAATTCGCGGCCTCGATTCCGCCTCCGCCAGACAGTTCGCCGACCTCTGCCATTGCAGGCTTCCGTGCGCGGGCACGCACGTCTGGCGAACGGACCGAGTGCCGCTCCGAGAAAAGAAAACGGGAGACATCCACCGTGTCCCACGCAGGCTGGTAGCGATCCATCTGCCGCGGAGAGTGGCCCTTCACAATGCGCGGCGCACCGGTGCCGGCGATCAGGTCGCGCACCATCTGCGGAAAGACATCCTCGCCCTGCCCGACGAACACATGATCAATATGCGGCGACGCCGCGCAAACATCCGTCACGAGCGTCGGATGATTCCCTCCCCACACGACTGGCACCCCCGCGTGCTTTTCCCGGACCCATGCGGAAAGGCGCTCGAAATCCGCGATCTCCGGCGAGGTCATCACCGACATTCCCACGACCCTCGGCTTCCATCTCCCCATCACTGCGGCGAAGTCTTCAGTGCCGATCCCGGACGAGACCATCTCGGCGCTCAATCCCTGCTGGCGGAGAGCATCCACCAGGTAAAGGACTCCCATCTGCGGATAGGCAGACTCTTGGGTCACGAACAGGACGTCGGTCGGCATGGTTCGCGCCTATACTCCGTCAATTTTCCCGGAATCCAAGTGGCCTTGCCGGATGATTTCGCGATCAGCTTTCCGGCGCCCCCGCCAGCCGATCCGATAAGGCGGCCAGAACCGTCTTCCAATAGCCGGACGCGGTGTCGTATCTCCAGTTCAGCTTGTGCAAGGGTGACGGCTCCGATTCGATCCGCGCCAGTGCGTCCACCGCGGAACCGGACCCCATCGCCTGAAGCAGGTGAGGGCCATCCGCAGACAGCGATCTCGACGCCGCCCACAACTGCCCAAACTCCGGATTGGTGAGAGCCAGCCTGTTGAACAGATAGTGAAAGACGAAGTAGGGCAGCGCCTTCAGATATGACAGCGCGAAGTCTGAAGTCCAGAAAAGCGTCCCCCGATGATCCATGCTGAAGTGCTCGTGCAGCCGCGAAATCAGGCCCTGGGTCGCCGCATCATCATGGTTGGAAAAAATGTGATCGCGGAAGAGCGCGACGAATGCATCGCTGTGCCTGACCAGCAGCGGGCAGTCCCGCTCGGCAGCCATGAACCAGCTCGCCGCCATGCGATCCGGCCCGGGATCGCGGAAGGCAAAGTAACCGTTCTTGAAATGCTGCGGGAGCCATGAGTCCAGAGGCTGCCAGCAATACACCGTCGCATCCGTCCACACCCCGCCGTAACGGCGCAGGAGTTCGAGCCGGACGAACAGCGAACGCTTTTGCATCGAGACATCCGGGCGGGTGACATCCACGTCCTTCAGCCCGACGTAATCGCAGACCGTCTCCGCATCGAGGCACTCGATTCTCCAGCCAGGATTGAGCACCTCCCAGGATTTCCGGCAGACGGAGACCAGCTCAGGCGCGTTCCGCCACCCCTGGTGCCAATACGTCCAAAGAATCTTCTCAGTCACGCCGATGCTTGGCTGCTGCATCCGGGAAGATGACCTTCATCGCGCCGTCGCCCAAACCATGCAGGTGGAGTCCGGTCGCAGAAAAATTCATGCGCTCGTTTCATTTTTTGAAACGTGCCCTCCTCTTCCCCGTTGCCAAGCATCATTGCCCGCTTAGCCGCTGATCCTCAATGCCCCCTGCACGTTGAAGGCTTCCCATAAAAACGGCTTCCGCGCTCCGTGGGCAGCGCGGCGGATGGGGAGGGATTCGAACCCTCGTAGACGGTAAAGCCTAACACGCTTTCCAAGCGTGCGCATTCGACCACTCTGCCACCCATCCGAGAACGCGGAGACATCCTGCGCGGAAACGGCTTCGGTGCAAGGACGTTGTTCAACCAGGCACCACAAAGGATATTTTCTGAAGCGGCGCTCGACACGGCGCACGATGCGCGGAAAAACTCGCCTCAATGTTTCACGTCACCATCCTCGGCAGCGGCAGCGCGGGAAATTGCGCGCTCGTCGAGTCGGCGACCGCGCGCGTGCTGCTCGACGGCGGACTGAGTGCGAAGCAGATGCGCGAACGCCTCGCGCTGTGCGGCGTGAACCCGAGCGAGATTGATGCGATTTTGCTGACCCACGAGCACAGCGACCACGCTGGCGGCATCGAGGTGTGGTGCAAGCAGTTCGGCACGCCCGTGTATGCCAATGGCCTCACCGCCGAGGCGCTGCGCCGCGCATCCGGCGAATCGAAAACCGACTGGCGCGTGTTCACCACCGGCGCGGATTTTGAAATCAAGGACATCGCGGTGCAGACCTTCAGCGTGCCACACGACGCGATGGATCCCGTCGGCTTCATGCTGCACCACGGCGGCGAATCGCTCGGATTCCTCACGGACCTCGGCTTTGCCACGAAGCTCGCATGCGAGCGCGTGCGGCAGGCACACACGCTTTTCATCGAGGCAAATCACGACGAAAAACTGCTCCAGCTCGATACGCGCCGCCCGTGGTCCACGAAGCAGCGCATCATGTCCCGCCACGGACATCTCTCGAACGCCGCCGCCGCAAACGTCCTCGCGGAAATGCTCGGTGCAAATCTCCGCCGCGCCGTGCTCGGGCACCTCAGCCGTGACTGCAATTCGCCGGACCTCGCGGCAAACGCCGTGAAGGAGCGCATCGCCGCAGCCGGTGCGGCGATGGAAAGCGTCGAGGTATTCGTCGCCACGCAGAAAGAGGTCAGCCCGCGGTTTGCGGTCGGGTGCGTCACCACTTCCGTCGGGCTGGGCTGAGGTAAGATCTCGTGAGAGCCAACCGCCAATGTAGAGCCGACGACCCGTCGGCTCTTCGCGCGAACCGGAAGCTTGCGCTCAAAATCACGACCGTCGTGACGCGCCCCCTCAGTGCCGAAGAGTCGGCGGCACTACATTGGCAACCGCCGCCGGATCCTTCAGCACCGACTCCGCGCCGGGGTGAAAATAGATTTCCGTCAGCCGTTCGGACGCGCATGCCACAGCACGCCGCACTTCATCGAGGTCCATCCGCCCACTTTTGCTCAGTCCGAAAACGGCGTCGGCAAACCCGATTCCCGCCGCCTTCAATTTCGGCGCGGCGCGCGCGCTGAGTGACGAAAACACACGGGGCAAAAAACCGCTGGAATCCGGTTCGCGCACGAGCCGCGTGAAACGGAAACCGTGCTCCATCGCGATCGGAATTGTGAGGGCGAGCACGACCGGATGCAGGTGCAGATGCGTGTGCCCATCCCAATACGTCGGCGCAAATCCGAGCGCGCGGAACTTGGCAAACTGCGCCGTGATCTCCTTGCGCAACCACGCGCGTGCACCGGGGAAGAAGGCGAATTTCAGCCCGCTGAGCGTGGGCGAGCGCTGCATCATCCGGCCATCGGTGGCGCATCCGTCGCACAGGGTGAGATGCAAGCCTACGCGCAGTTCCGGATTCCTCCGCGCGATCGCAACCGTCTCGCTCACGCCCGGCTCGTTCACCATGAGACTTGCCTGTGTCAGCGCGCCTGCCCGATGCCAGAGCTCGATCTCCGCGTTCACCGCGGCGCTGCGGCCAAAGTCGTCGCCCGTGAGCAGCAGGCGGCGCGAGTTGTCTTTCATGGCTGCTTGTCAGCATGATGCCCCCGCACCTGCAACGCCAATCTCCATGCCCGATTCCCTGCCCACGATTTTCGCCCTCGCCGCGCTCGGCGTCGCGGTGTGCGGCATCGTGCTCCACGCGGTTGCCGGGGCCCGGCTGCTCCGGCATCTGCGCGTGCCAGAAGTTCCGGAAAGTGAGGGCACACCGCCGCTCACGCTCTGGCGCGCGCTGAAGGGCGGCGTGCCGGATCTCGAAGGAAAACTTGAGGCGCTCGCCCGAGGCAGCCGCGCCGAGGATCAGATTCTCCTCGGGGCGGATGCGGGCTCTGCGGAGTTCGCGACATGCGAAGCGCTGCGCGTGCGGCATGGAGATCGGCTCATCTCAGTCGTGGCGTGCGAACGCGACCTCGCGCCGAATCCGAAGATCTCGAAGTTCATCCAGATGGCTCCACTCGCGAAGCATTCGCACTGGCTGCTCACCGACAGCGAAGCGATGCCCGACGCGAACTTCATCGAATCCTTCCGCCGCGAGTGGCACGCGAGCGGCGCGGACGTGCAGACCGCCGGCTACCGCTTCGCAAACCTCTGCAATTTCCCGCAGGCGCTCGACGCCTCCCCCGCCCTGCTCACGCTCTGGCCCGGCCTCATGCTCGCGGGACGCATCACATTCACACTCGGCGCATGCACCGGCGTGAAGATGAACGACGTCCGCGCCCTCGGCGGCTGGGAGACGCTCGGCAGCGACCTCGCCGAGGATCATCAGCTCGGCGTGCAGCTCACAAAAATGGGCCGCACCGTGCGACTGAGCCGCAGCGTCCTCACGCTCGACAGCGATCCGATGACGTGGCGCGAATACCTGCGACATCAGCATCGCGTCGCGGTGACGTATCGCGCCGCCACTCCGGCCGGGGCGCTCGGACTGCCGGTGCTGCACACACTTGGTTTTGCCGCCATCGCTGCGGCGCTGCATCCGCCGTTTTGGAAATGGGCCGGGCTGATCGTACTTGCACGCATCACCACTGCTGCGGCGGTTTCGCGTGCCCTGAAGTTTTCCGTCCCCGCTCTGCCGCTTGCGGTGCTGCTCAGCCCATTTTTCGAGACCGCGATGTGGCTTCTCGCGTGGCTGCCGTCGCGCGTGTGGTGGGCGGGGCGCTGGCGACGTGCAGGTTGGCGCGGACGACTCGGTTAACCGCGCACGTTGCGCATCCGCGCGCCGCGCTTATCTTTGCGCAGGAGACAAAACGATGAACACCGCCCCGCGAAAGTTCGTCCGCTTTCTCGCCGATGAGTTTCACAGCGAGAGCTGGTCGCTTTCGGCGCAACGGGCCACGGAGTTTGCGCACGACGATCCGCTGAATTCCTCGTATTCGCGCGCGGCGGAATTGCTCGCTGAGCGTGACTTTGAAGTGCTGCGCAATCGCGACGCACCGCTCACCGCGGAACTGCTCGTGAGCGCAGATGTGCTCGCGCTGCTGCATCCGTGCGACCCGCGGTGGGAGCGCACGACTTCCTCCGGCCCACCCGCGCTTGCGCCGGAGGAAATTGACGCGGTGCTCGCATGGGTGCGCGCCGGCGGCGGGCTGCTGGTGGTGACGGAATACGAGCACGACAAATATGGCGACAATCTGAACGACCTGCTCGCACCCGCCGGGCTGCGCATCGAAAACACCCGCGTCTTCGACCGCAGCGCGTGCGTGCCGGGAAATCCCGAGTGGGTTTTCGCCGAACCGGTGCCCGGCTCGCCGCTCGGACATCGCGCGACGCGGACGTGCTTTTACCGCGCGGGATCCTGCACTGCGCATGACGGTGCGAGCGCCGCATGGTGTGCTTCGGCTCAGGCACACCCGCCGCATGCGTGCGTCATCGGCTGCGCGGAACTCGGCCTCGGTCGCATCGTCGTCGTCACGGATTCGCTGCTCTTCGGCGATGAGCACATCGGCGAGCACGACCACTTGCAGCTCTGGCTGAACATCGCGCACTGGCTCGCGGCTCCTGCCTATCGTCGTGCTGATCAGGCGACGTCGCTCGTCGAAAATCCGCAGTCCATCGCGCTGTCGCACGCATGGGTGCGGCTGAAGGGAATCATCAGCACTCTGCGTGCGCTCCAAGGACTCGACGGAAGCGTGGTGCTCAACAATCACGACGGAGCGACGAAACTCACCAAGGCGGCGATCGGCGAAATCGGAAAGCTCGCCCGGTATTTCCCTCACGAAACGGAATATCTCGCGCGACTGCCGGAGGATTTCATTGCGTGGGAGCGCGGCGGATTCGGCCGACCGGATTTCGCGGCATCGCTCGCGGCGTTCCGTCCGGAAAAACATCGCCGCGACGGACTCGAACATCTCGTCGTGTTCCCGATGTACACGCCGAATGGATCCTCCGCCGTCCGCTTCGAGGCGATGCTCATTCGTACGGCCTGGCCCGCCTGGCTCGCGGCGCTGGAGAACGGCCGCTATCCGAATCCGAAATTCGTCCCGCTCGGACTTGTGGATTTCACCGATGGCTATGCGAGTGAATGCGCCGTGCTTTT
>JBDSAR010000451.1:0-3603 GCA_039922035.1 Chthoniobacteraceae bacterium | reverse complement strand
GAGGCAGCGCGATTTTCACCGGGCCGAGTCCGCCGAAGTGCAGCCACACAGCGCTGCTGCCGGGGCCGCCGTTGAAGCAGAAAATGATCGGGCGCTTTGTGTCAGTGGCTGCGAGCGGCTTTCCGTTCTCCCCGAGGCGCGAGTAATACACGTAGAAAACGTCGGCGCGCGTCGCGCCGTCGTCCTTCAGCAGCGGGAGCGTGCCGGTCTTTGCGGCGTAGTTGATCTGCGTGCCGGCGATGGTGACGGTGCCTTTGCTCTCCTTCGGCTTTTGCTCTTTCGCCTTTTCGTCCTTCTTCTCGTCCTTCTTTTCGGCAGGCGCGTCCTTTTTCTCCTCGGGCTTCGGCTCGTCGGCGCGCAACGGAAATGCGGCGAGTGCGGCGGACAAAATGGCGACGGCTGGGAACGGGAGTTTGAACATGGCGGCAGAGAGACAGCAGAGGAGCCGCTTTCGCTCAATCACCATCGTGCGCAGCGGAGATTCCGGCGCGACTTTCGTGCGGCGCGTGGGTTCACTGGCGAGATGAAGAATCCCCTCCCACTCCTCGCCGGCATTCTGGCTTTCGCATTGGGCATCACCGGCCCGCTGCGCTCCGCGGACGCGCCAATCGACATTGAGCGCGCAAAGGAGCTTTTCCGGCGCGCGCAGGCCGGCGAAACGCTCACAGCCGACGAGCAGAAATACCTCGAGGAAGCAAAGCGCCGACGCGAGGCACAGAATGGCGGCGCACTCGATCCCGCGATGCGCGAACGCATGATGGCCATCCGCGAAAAGGTCGAACGCGGCGAGACGCTCACCGGGGAGGAGCAGCGCATCGCCGACGACATGCGCCGTCGCATGGCCGCGCAGCAGGCGGCACAGCAGGGCAATGGCGAATTCACCTGGGAAAAGGCGCACGCGGCGCACGGAAAGGAGCAGCGCGGCGACACTTTGAGCGACGATGAAAAGAAGCTGCTCGCCGAGGCGCGGAAGCGTTTCGAGGAAGGCCGCGGACCGGACAGCGAGCAGGCAAAACCGCAAACTCCATCCGGTAGCCAGCCGCAGGCGAAGGATGACTTTGACTGGCAGAAGGCACGCGCGGCGCATGAAAAGGAAAAGCGCGGCGCGGCGCTGACCTCCGACGAGAAGTCGCTGCTCGAAGCGGCGAAGAAGCGCATGGCCGAAGGACGCGGACCCGGACGTCCGCCCGGCGCACCGGGCACACAGCGTCCGCCGCTCGCACCGCCGCCGAAGGATCTCGTGCCGCTGAATGAACTGACCGGAAAATACAAGGAGCAGGATGGCGGACTTTACGGCGGGGGCAAAAACGAGCCGCCCGCGGAGCACACCGCGCTGGCGCGCAAGGCCATCGCTGAAATCAAGCCGCTCGATCGCGAAGGCAAGCCCGCGGCGGATGGGAAGATCGTGCTGATGAGCATCGGGATGTCGAACACGACGATGGAATTCGGGACGTTCTTGCCGCTCGCGAATGCGGATTCGCGCAAGGCCGCGAACGTGGTGATCGTGGACGCCGCGCAGGGCGGCAAGGATGCGACGGCGTGGGCGACCGCGGATGCGCAGCCGTGGCGCGTCGCCGCGGAACGGATGCAGGCCGCGGGCGTTTCGCCGGCGCAGGTGCAGGCGGTGTGGATCAAGCAGGCGCTCATGGGACCGCAGGCGGGATTCCCATCCGAGACCGAGCGGCTGCGTGACCGCGTGCGCGAGATCGTCATTTTGGCAAAGCAGAAATACCCGAACCTGCGCGTGGCATACCTGAGCAGCCGCATCTACGCCGGCTATGCGACCACGCCGCTGAATCCGGAGCCGTATTCGTACGAGAGCGCGTTCGCAGTGCGCTGGCTCATCGCGGAGCAGATGAAGGGCGCGCCCGCGCTGAATGCCGACGCGACGAAGGGCGACGTGAAATCGCCGATACTGCTGTGGGGCCCGTACCTCTGGGCGAACGGCGAGGAGCCGCGCAAATCCGATGGCCTCATATTCAAGCGCGAGGATCTCACCGAGCGCGACGGCACGCATCCCTCGCGCAGCGGGCAGGAAAAGGTCGCGAAGCTGCTGCTGGATTTTTTCACGACGAACGAACTGGCGAAGGCGTGGTTCGTGAAGTGATGCAAGCGGAGCGCCGCAGCATGGAGCGCCGCGCGTCCCGCCGGCCACACCACACTCTCGCGCAGCGAGCCATTCATCCGCACTTGTGCTCTGCGCGGTGAAGATGGGTGGCGCTGCACGCAGCGGAGTGGCCGGCGATGACGCGCAGCGCTCCACACTTTCCCTACGAATGCCCTCACCGCAGGATTGAACGAAACGACTCACTCCGCGACAAACCTCCAGCAAACACCATGAAACTCCCCGCATTTCTCCTCGCAGTCTCCATCTCCACCCTCGCCGCGAACGCCTCGGACTGGCCGCAGTTCCGCGGACCGAACCGCGACGATGTCTCGACGGAGAAGGGCCTGATGAAGCAGTGGCCCGCGACCGGACCGAAGCGCGTGTGGCTTTTTGAAAATGCGGGGCAGGGCTACAGCGGGTTCAGCGTCGCGAACGGCAAGCTCTTCACCACCGGCACGCGAGACGGGAAGGAAATCCTCTTCGCGCTCGACGCCGTGACCGGCAAGGAACTGTGGGCCACGCCCATCGCCGACATCCTCGGCAACGGCTGGGGCGACGGCCCGCGCGGCACTCCCAGCGTGGACGGCGACCGCGTTTACGCGATCAGCGGCAAAGGAAATCTCGTCTGCGCCGACGCATCGAGCGGCAAGGCGTTCTGGACGAAATCCATGCAGGACCTCGGCGGCAAGACGCCCGGCTGGGGCTACACCGAATCGCCGCTCGTGGACGGCAAGCTCGTGCTCGCCACACCCGGCGGCGAAAAAGGCACGATGGCTGCCTTTGACAAAATGACCGGCGAAGTCGTGTGGCAGAGCGCCGACATCACCGAAGGCGCGCAATATTCCTCCATCGTCCCGGCGACGTTCGGCGGGAAAAAGCAATACGTGCAGCTCGTGATGCAGACGCTCTTCGGCGTGGATGCAGAGAGCGGCAAGGTCGTGTGGCGCACGCCTTGGAGCGGCAAGACGGCCGTCATCCCCACGCCGATTGTGAAAGGCGACGAGGTCTTCGTGAGCAGCGGCTACGGCGTCGGCTGCATGAAGGTGAAAGTGAACGGCAGCGAGGCGACGAATGTTTTCCTGAACAAGGATCTCGAGAACCACCACGGCGGCGTGATCCGCGTCGGCGACTGGCTCTACGGCAACAGCAAGGATGGCTGGACGTGCATGAACTTCGCCGACGGCACCGTGAAATGGAAGGAGAAGGCCGCGCTCGGAAAGGGTGCTGTCGCCTGTGCGGACGGGATGCTCTATTGCCTCGAGGAAAAAACCGGCAATGTCGTGCTCGTCGAGGCTTCACCGAATGGCTGGAGCGAAAAGGGGCGCTTCAAGCTCGATCCGCAGGCGAGCATCCGGAATCCGAAGGGCGCGATCTGGACGCACCCCGTCGTCGCGAATGGCAAGCTGTATCTGCGCGATCAGAACTATGTGTATTGCTACGACGTGAAGCAATAACCCTGCTGCTTTCCTCTTAGTCCTAATCTTATTCCTAATCTT
>JBDSAR010000450.1:0-1997 GCA_039922035.1 Chthoniobacteraceae bacterium | reverse complement strand
CTGTCAGCGTGAGGATTTTTCGGTGCGGCGTAATCACGAACGATACCGTAATCGCGGATCAGCGCGGCGCGGTCGTAATACCAATGCACCGGCATCGCGAGCGCGTCGCCGATGAAGGAACCCCATGAGAGGCCGGTGAGTTTGTCGGGCGTGGTTTCGTTCATGCGAAGTTCGTTACGCCCGTCACGCTGTTTCAGGCGCCGGCGATCCGGTCCGGATTCGCTTCAACGGGAAGATGGAGACATCCACCGATTCCGCGCCGAGCAAGGACGCGGGCGCACCTTTCAGATCGAAACCCGCGAGTCGTGCCGGGCCGGTCGAGAGCGCGGACACGACCGGAGTGTGAATGCGATACGGTGCGTGATGAACGCGCCCTTCGTGCAGGCAGCCCGTGTGATTGGCGGCGAAAAGGACATACCTTTCGATGAGAAAAAACTCGAGCGAGCCTGGCTCAGCGGGGGCGGCGTGCGCGCCGGGGCTCCAATCGTAGCGCCACGGCTCGCCGGTTTCGCCGCGTCGCTGGCATTGGTATTGAATCGCTCCATCGCGACGTTTCGCACTCATGCGCGCGTGGAAATATGGGAGGTGGAAGAAGCGCCGCGCGATGGCGACGGCGACCGGCTGATTGCAATCGAGCGAGTAAAACCAGACACCCGGCTGTCCGTCGGCATCGTGGACATAGGTGCGCACATTCAGCTCCAGGAACCACGAAATCCACGGCAGCGGCGGCAGCCACGCGGGACGGACCCGCTCCATGAAAAATGGCACGACGCCGACATAGGCTTCGCCCTCGAAAGTATCGACGAACAATCCCGGAGGCAGCGTGGCCTGCACCGCCTGCGCATCCACTTTCCAATGCGCGAAGAGCAAGTCGCTCCAGCGCTGCCGGCCAACGATCGAAGTGGATGGACGTTCGCGCATCGCCAGTCGCTGGGCCGGTGACGGGATGACTGAAGGGACGCTCATGTCCCGAAGTTGCCACGCTCCACGATGCCAGCGCCAGCGAGCCACGCGTCCTCGATGCGGGAAGACGTCAGAGCATCGCCGGTAAAATGCAACCCCGGCGGCAATTTCACGGGCAGCATGGCCCGCGGCACACGGGCGTAGCGCCAGCGATGTCCCAGCGCGGTCGCGAAAGTTTCGGCAGGCAATTTCCAGCGCTCCTCGACGAGCGGGCGCACCAGGCGGCAAACTCATCCGGCGCACGTTTCAGATGCTCGCGATTGAAGGGCTCGGACATCTGCGCGACCATCACGGTGTGGCCTGCGGCGACGCGGCCCGGCTTGTGATTCTCGCATGCGCTCCATGCCAGCGGTCCGCGGTGATCGCTGATCGCATAGCACTCCCGCGCTCGTCCCAACCGCTCGCCGCGATAGGCAAGCAGCACGGTGAGGCACGGCACGTAGTCAAAAGCAGCGTCCACTTCAAAAAGCCGCGCGGTCTGCGGAAATGGAGCGGTGCTGACCACATGGTCAAACTCGCCGCCTGCACGGCGCAGCAGATTCTCCGCGCGTTCGATGGTCGTCTCCGTCTTCACGTCGAGGCCGTGCGCGAGATCGCGGACAAGCCGGTTGTTTCCGTCGCGATGGAACCACCGGCCGGAGTCCGGCAACTCACGTCCTGCTTCATCCAACACCGGAGCTTGCAGCTTCATCAGCGCATCGCCCGAAGCCGCCTGCACCGCGGCGCGGAAGCGCTCGTCGCGGTTGGTGAAATACTGCGCGCCGTGATCGACCGTATGACCTTCCCATCGCTTGGTCGCGCAGCGCCCGCCGAATCCGCGGGATTTTTCAAAGAGAGTCACGCTGCAGCCGCGAGCCCTTAGCGTATTGGCCGCGGAGACGCCCGCGATGCCGGCTCCGATGATGGCGATGTTCAGACTCATGATTGCTTTGCACTTTCCGCTCGGATTTCCGCCGCCTGTTTTTGAATGGCCTCGCGCCGCGAATCGTCCAGCCGCGCGAGGTTACGCACCTGCATCGCCATGCGCTGATTCT
>JBDSAR010000449.1:0-10666 GCA_039922035.1 Chthoniobacteraceae bacterium | reverse complement strand
GCTCGATATCCAGAACAGGCACATCATCGTGGCGCAGACGAAGAATGCGGAACTGCCCCGGCTGGATCTCACGGCGAGCCTGAGCATGATTGGGCTGGATGATGACTTCGGGACGAGTGCGCAGAGGATTGCGGCGCGCGATCAGAGTTCGTGGAGTGTGGGGGCGCTGTTCAGCGTCCCGATCGGGAATCGCGAAGGCCGTGGCAACTACAGTGGGGCGAAACTTTCCGCCGCGCAGGCGCTCGTGAGGCTGCAGCAGCTCGAGCAGCAGATCATCGTGCTCGTGGACAATGCCGCGGGTGCGGTGGTGACCACGCAGCAGTTGACCGTGGCAAACCGCGAGGCGCGCAGGCTCGCGAGGGAGAGTCTCGCGGCAGGTGAGGCACGGCTGGTCGCAGGCACGGGGACGACCTTTGAGGTGCTGCAGCTTCAGAAACAGCTCGCCGACGCGGAGACGGCGGAGTTGCGCGCGATCGCGGATTACAACAAGGCGGTCGCCAGGTACCGGCTTGAGACCGGGACGACCCTGCAGGTGCATGGTGTGAAGGTCGAGTAAATCGGACAAAAATGCGGCTCGACGAAAGCCTGCACGGGAGGACAGCGGGCGGCTGCTTTTTCCGCGTCCGGGCGTCCTTGTCCGGCGTTCCGAGTCAGGAGCATCTATCGGTGGGGTCAAAAAGATTTGCCTCCCACAAGATGTTCGGTCAAAACCTGCGCGTTCCATTTAATCCCTATCCATGAAATTCAGCGTCGCAAAAGACAAGTTGCTCGAAGGACTGCAAGCCGTGCAGAACGTCGTGAGCACTCGCACCACGCTCCCGATTCTATCAAACGTGCTCATTCGCGCTGAGAATGGAGCGCTTCATTTTACCACGAACGACCTCGATGTCGGCATGAGCTGCTCGGTCGAGGCGAAGATCGAAAAACCGGGCGGCACGACCATCCCTGCGCGGCGTCTCGCGGGGATCGTGAAGGAGCTTCCCGCGTCCGAAGTGAATGTGGAGGTGGACGGGAAGAACGCCGCATCCATCAGTTGCGGCCCGAGTTTTTTCAAGATGCTGTGCCTGCCGGAGGATGAGTTCCCCGCGCTGCCGAAGCTCGACAAGGCGAAGGCGTTCACGCTCCAGCAAAAGGTGCTCAAGGACGCGCTGCGCAAGACGAGCTACGGCATCTCCACTGACGAGACGCGCTACGTGCTCAACGGCATCCTTTTTTCCTTCAAGGAAAACAAGCTCACCCTCGTGGCGACCGACGGACGGCGGCTTGCGCTCGTGGATATCGAGTCGGAATTCCCGCGCAGTAACGAGGTGGACGTGGTGATCCCTGCAAAGTGCATCACGGAACTCCAGCGACTGCTCGGCGACGAGGGTGATGTGAAACTCGCCGTGGGCGAAAACCATGTCTCGTTCGAGGCTGGTGGAAAGCTGCTCGTCTCGAAGCTCATCGAGGGCAACTACCCGAACTACCGTCAGGTCATCCCCGCGGAATCCCGCGAGCGCATCACGATTGAGCGCGAACTTTTCCTGAACGCCGTACGCCGCGTCTCGCTGCTCTCGAGCGACAAGTCGAATTCCGTGAAGCTCATCTTCACGAAGAACAATCTGGAGATCACCGCGAACACGCCGGACATCGGCGAGGCGCACGAGTCCATGGCGATCGCCTACAAGGGCAAGGACTTCTCGGTGGCCTTCAATCCCATCTTCCTGATGGATCCTCTCAGGGCGCTCACCGAGGATGAGATCCACCTTGAGGTGAGCGACGAGATGAGCCCCGGAGTGATCAAGATCGGCACGCCGTTCCTCTACGTGCTGATGCCGATGCGCATCTCCTAGTCAGAGCCCGCGGCTTTTTTTGAAAGTCGCACTTGCAAAGCGCAGCGGGTGAAACAACTATCCCGCCCCGCAAAAATGCTCATGTGGCGGAATTGGCAGACGCGCACGGCTCAGGACCGTGTGGGGCAACCCGTGGAGGTTCGAGTCCTCTCGTGAGCACCATCTCTGATAATCAGAGGTGGATTGCGCTTTTTTGGCATTCGCATGGCACATCATTCGGAAACAAGGGTGTCGCGCGCTTGCCAGCCAAGAAGTTGCCTAATCCAAGCCAGGCGGAATTCTTGAGGCGAGCGTGTCGCCGCGGAGTGTGAGCACCCGATAGCCGCGGCCGCACAGATACCGATAGCATTCCTCCTGGGTGGATGGTTTCAGGTTGCCGCTTTCAAAATGAATCAAGGCCGGGCCGTTCGGGCCCAGGTCAAAAAGTTTGATCAACTCAAAGTCGTAACCCTCGGCATCGATCTGAAGGAGATCGAAGCCGTTAATCGCGTATTTCTCCAGCAAGTGTGCCGGGGTCATGGTCGGAACCGAAAGTTCCTCCACGGTCGCGTTGCGCATTCGCGCATAGCTTTCGAGGCGCCGGCGATCAAAGGAGGCAAACGTGTCGGCTCCACCGTTGACGGCACCAGGTTCCCGGGCGGTATAGAATTTCGCGGAGCCGTTGGTGGCGGCTATTGCACACCTCTCGAATTGCAACTGATTGGAACCCGCATAATTATTGCGAAGGCGCTCGAATACCTCAGGCTGAGGCTCGACGAGGACACCCTTCCATCCAAATTCGAGAATGAAGCGGCGGATCGGATCTCCAATGAGGCCGTCATTGGCTCCAATCTGAACAAATGTCAGGCTGCGACCCCGCCTGACCATGAGATCGTGAACTGCGAGTTCAAGGACGTCAATGGTCTCGATTCCAGGATAAGTTTCCGGGTGAGCTTTGCGTAACTCATAGCCGAAGTGCAGCAGGAAGCGCTTGAGAAGGGTTCGGATCATAATAATTGGGACTTAGCTTGAGGCGTCTTGCAATGGATGTGAACATCAAGCCAATGAGTGCGAGTGTTTGGGCAGGGGTTCGGGTGGGGGGCTTTGTCATGTGATCATTGCTTCAAGTGATCCGCGAGTCGCATAGCCAAAGCAAGGAGTGTCAGTGTGGGGTTGGAGTGCCCGCCGGTTGGAAAGACGGAGCTTCCCGCGATGTAGAGGTTCGCGACGGAATGAACGCGACAGTCACCATCCACCACCCCATCCTCTGGCTTGGCACCCATCCGGGTGGTGCCGATGTGGTGGTTGTTATCACGCAGGGAGTCTTTCCAGGTCGCAAAATCCTTGTTCATCCAAGGATAGAAGACGACTTCGCCCAGCCTGAGCCGCCTCATTTCGTCGGCGACGACGTGGGAGAATTCCCAGATTGTGCGGGCGACTGATTCCGTGAGGCGCCACTGCACGACGGCGAGCGGCATGCCGAAACGATCGTTCGCTTTGGTCGAGAGCATGATGCGACTCTCGGGGTCGGGCTCCTGTTCTGCGGAAAATGCGAGGCGGATCTCAGCATTTGGGTTGTAATGGCGCCCTTTGGAAAAACGGGACCAGACAAATTGCGTGAGTTGTCCCAGTTCGCCGATTCCGCCGAAGACTTGTGCAAGTTTCGGCAGGCTGATCCTGCCCTTGCGTGCATCCCGGGCGGCGTCACGTAACACGGCAAAGGCGGAATCAGGCTTTTGCTCAAAGAGAAGGACGCCGCTGATATTCAATATGCGCCTTTCGCCTTGCAGTTCCGGCGACGGGGAAAAGCGGGGCTTATAGCGCATCCCTTTCCGGTAATAGATATTGAACAGATCCTGCAATGTATCAGGATCACGGCTCGCAATGGTACCTACATGGCAGCCAGGGTGATCCTGGAAGAAGCGCCCCACCAGGCCATGCTCATTGCCCACTCCGGCCGAACGGTGATCACGGGAAGCGAGGAGAAGGCGAGCATTCTCGATTGCTCCGCAACACAGTACATATTTGGAGGCCGACATCTTCGCGGTCAGGCCGGCATAACTGACAAGGCTCACGCTTTCGATCGTGTCGGAGGAGCCGCTTAGGTTCAAGGAGACCATGTTGGCTCCGGTGACGACAGTTACATTTGCAGACTGTTCAAGCTTTGGGAGGTAAGAGAGGCGGAGGTCGGGGCGCAGGCTGAACTTGCTGAACTGATGTCTAATGACAGAGGGATCGAATGCGGCGATGCGGGCACCAAGGGTGGAGGCCAAATGTTCCTGATAGTCCATCTCATCCACGAACATGAATGCAGCCGCCTGCCGGTAGTAACGCTCCACTTCCCGGTAGCCGATCGGCCATCCGCTGAACGGCACCCAAGGCCTCGCCTCAAAATCGCCGGGATCCAGAGGCAGCGCCTGGCCGGCCCAGCGGGTGGTGGATCCGCCGGGAACCCGAAACCGCCCCTGGGTCGCGCCGAAGACCTCGAGTTCCGGAAGCTCGACGGCATAGCAGCTCTGGCTTTCCTCGTCGTCACGGTGCCGCCCGGCTTCGAGGAGGACGACGCTGGCACCGGTCAAGGCCAGTTCATTCGCGATGCACAGGCCGGCTGCTCCGCTGCCGATGATACACACGTCGAAACGCCGTGCGGACGCATTGGGCAGAAATGCTTCGGCGGTCAATTTCATGGTTTTGACTCGAGAACCAATTTTCTCAGAAGGTTGCGCCGGTTATCAGACATTGGATCTTCCGCGGCGAGGGCGTTTGCGCGGATGTGCGTGCCGTTTGTCGCTGAAAAGAGGGTGATACCCTGCGGGTTTCGGCCGAGCGCCGATTGCAGAAGCAGTGCGGGCAGGGCTGATGCATTGCGCAAATCAAGCCCGAGGTGGTTCTCCCACTCTTGGCGCAGGGCATCCGACTGTGCCAGCCTCTCCGCGATCATCGCCATCGGAGTAAAGACGGAGTGGGTGATGATCGGACGCGCGGTGCGTTCGGAGATCGCCTCCAGACCGGGGTTGATTTCATCGCTCGGAATCTGAACGACATCGTAACGTGCGAGCAATCGATCTGGGAGAGCCGCTGTCGTCGCAAAGTTCGCGCCAATGCCAAATGCGCGGATCCTTCCCGCCGCCTTTTCCGTTTCGAGGAAATCCAGCAATGCCTCGTTCGCCAGATCGGCTGGCGAACCCTCGTGGACAAGGAACAGATCGATGTAGTCCGTCCTGAGCTCGCGCAGGCTTCTATCCAGGGAATTGCGGGCGCTGGCGACATCATAGCGGCCCTCGGTATCCTTCGCCGCAAATGCCCGCGCACGTTTCCGGAGAAATCCCATCCGTTTGACCCATCCCTTCAACGGGATCAAAAACCGGGTGAATGGGCCACCGCGAAACGGCGGTTCGAGGCCAAACTTTGTCGTGATCGTCACGTCATTGCGCCCGCGTCCCAAAAAGTTTCCCAGCATTCCTTCCATGGTGCCAAAGCCATAGAGACGCGCGGTGTCAAAATGGGTGATGCCGGAATCCAGCGCCGTGGCCAGCATCTCGGTGATGGCTTTCTGACTGTCGAGGCGGGCGAGGGTGGCGGTGCCGAAACCGAGGCATGAGGTCCGGATTTGCGGGGTGAGCGAGACCTGTTTCATGGGCGACCAAGTGCGATTTGCCCGGCATAGATGCGCGCCAATCGAGTGGCATACTCGGCGCGGTTGATTCCGCGCCCCACGCATGGCCGGAAAGGCGGCAATTCCTTATCCAAAAACTCGCCGATCTGCTGCTGCATCCGGTCCGGGTCATAGGATAGAAACGCCCCGCTGACTCCTGCGTTCAGGGTCATTTCCGAGCCGTGGTGCGGAGTGAGCAGGAGTGGAAGTCCGCAGGCCGCGGCTTCGATCTCGGCGAGACTGAAGGCTTCGAAATGCGAGGGGAAAAGGAAGGCATCGGCCGCGGCGTAGTATTTTTCCACCTGCTTCTGCATGCCGGTGAGGAGCACCCACGCCGCCCAGTCTGGGGCGCAGGTTGCCAGCCGGGCGCGCAAACGATCGAGTGTCTCGGGTGTTCCGCCGACGACCAGAAAGCGAATGTTCTTCCGCCCCGCCAGCCGAAGCTGGTGGAGAGCGGCCACGGCCAGCCAGAAGCCTTTGCGCTCATGGTGTCCCTGGCTGACGAAAATGAATGCGAACTGCCCGGCTTCGAGGCCGAGTTGCCCACGAACGGCCGCGCGGTACTCATCCCGCACGCCCGCGTGGAAGCGGGACTCATCGTAGCTGTTCGGAAAGACTTCGACCGGGCGTCCTGCGGGGGCACGGCGGCGCACTTCGCCGGCGATCGATTCGGAAACGGCGAGGATTTTCCGGACGGTCGGACTCCACCATGCGATGCGTTCAATGCCGATCCAGCCGACCCCGAAAAGGAATTTTGCAAACTCCTTTGCGGAGGAAAATCCCAGTTTGCACTGAACCTTCGCCCAGACGGCATTGATGAAATGGACCGAGATCAAATCCCCGGCGAGATACGTGCCGCAGGTCGAATGAATGATGGCTGCGGGTCGCGGCCGGCGGGAAATCCACCGCCAGAGACCGTAGAGATTCACGATGATGGTAAAATAGAGCAGGTCGAATGGGCCGAGCCATCGCAGCGCGGGGAAAAATGTGTGCTCGACGTCGTCCCGCGACGCGTCGGAACGGAGGCACCATGCGTGGATGTCCCAACCCTCCGAGCGAAGGTGCGGCAGCGCGTAGAGCAGGTGCTGCATCGCCGGGCTGCGAAATTCCAAGTGGGCATCCACCCAGAGAACGGAGTGGCTCCTCGCAAAGAGGAGCCGCGTGATGGATTCACTCCATTTCGTGGCCAGGGCGCGGTTCGTGTATTTTTTCAGAGTCCTGGCTCTTTGGCGTTCAGCGAGCACGGAGCGCCTGGCGGGTTGCGTGAGCAGGGTCCGGATCTTCCCGGCAAGATTTGCGGCATCCCCGGCGGGAAAAATGGCGTCGGCTTCTCCGATGACGACGGGGATCTCCCCGGAATCAGAACCGACGCAGGCAACGCCACAGGCCATCGCTTCGAGGAGAACGTGGCCCAACTGTTCCTCCCAAACCTCCCCGTCCTTCGCCCACGGTTTGCTCGGCAGGACGAACAGATCGAGCGTCTGCATGAATCGCGCGATTTCCTCGTGACTGCGCGTCGGGAGGAGCTGCAGCCAGGGGCGATCCCTCGCTGCCTTGAGGAGGTCGTCCTGCAATGGTCCCGCACCGAGCAGCAGGAGCCGGATCGGCAGGGCCGGCTCTTTCGATCGGACCTGCTCGACTGCAGCCAGCAAGTCTGACACGCCCTTTTGCTCCACGTAGCGCCCGCAAAAGCCAACGATCAAATCTTCGGGACCAAACCCTGCGGCACGGCGGAGCGCATCGCGCCCGGTCCCGGATACGGGCGAGAAAAGCGTCTCATCAATGCCCAGTTGATTGGAGATCAGCAGGCGCTTTTCCGGCGTGCCGCGGCGACGGTAAAGGTCACCGCCTTTCTCCGTGATGGCGATGATGAAGTCCGCCGTGGCAATGGCCGCGCGATAGACCAGGCCGAGCACCGCACCCTTCCAGCCGGGCCGGTCGAGCGTCTCCGCGGAGTATTCGATGAAGATCGCGGACGATTGATGGCACCACTTCCAAAACCATGCCTGCCAACGCACGAAAGCCCACGGCTCCGATTCCACCAGGATGACATCCGCAGGGTTCTGGCGGATCACTTTGCCGAGGCCACGGAGGAAATAGCGCGTTGTTGATTCCCCGCGTCCGATGGTGGGCAGACCGATCAGGCGGTAACTGGCGTCCTTGTCGTCGGGCCGCAGGCTGACATCGAAACCGAGGCTGTGGGCGGCATTGCAGGTGACACACGTCAGGTCGAAATGCCGGGCGAGCTCGGCGAGTTTCTTCCGGTTTTCGCTCACGACGTAGCTTGCGCTGATGACCAGCAGCCGCGGTTTCGCTGTTGCGCGCGATGAGAGATCGGAGGGCATGGATGTTCGGAACTTTGGCGCGAGGGGTGTAGGCGTTCCCGCGAAGCGCTGCAACGGATAGCATCGCGGCGATTCCAGCAAAGGCAGCATTTGTGCTCGGATATTCGGACCGCACCGCTAGATTCTGCGGTGCCTCATCCCGACCGCCTCCATGAATTACCTGGACAGACTTTACCGGAATTACTCAGCAAATTTCGGCGCGGCGAAACCGGTCGATCCCGCGATCCAATTCCGCCAATATGAAGTCGCATACGGCGGGATGGTGCCTGCCGCCTCGACGGTGGCCGGCGACCTCGGCTGCGGCAAGGGCGAGTGGCTCGCGTGGCTGAAAACGAAAGGCCTCGCCGCGCTCTGCGGCGTGGACCGGAGCCCGGGCGATCTTGCCATCGCGCGTGCGCAAAACCCTGGGATTGAATTCATCGAGGACGGCATCTGCGAAGCGCTGTGCGCGCAGCCTGGCAGGTTCGATCTCCTCCATGCGAAGGATCTCATCGAGCACCTGAATCCGGACGAACTGTTCGCATTTCTCGATGCATGCACTGCTGCGCTGAAGCCCGGCGGACAGCTCTGGCTGCTCACTTTCAACGCGCAAAGCCCGCTCGCCGGCGCCACGCGCTACGGTGATTTTTCACACCTGATCGGGCTCACCCCGACGAGCATGCGGCAGGTGCTCACCGCGGCCGGGTTAGAAGTCGTCTCCATCCGCGGCGTCCACGTCTGCCCGGCTACTCCGGGCGGCTTTGTCCGCAGATGGATCTGGCGCATCTTCGGCGGCGTCGCCCGCGTGCTGCTTCGCGCGCGCCACGGCGGGGCCGCACCGGCGGGCATTGATGCGTTCACTGCCGCTCCCGATCTTTTTGCCATCGCGCGGAAGCCTGCGGCTTCGTGATTTCCGCGAGGGCCCGGTAGTGCCCTGCGAGTTTCTCCGCGTGGTTCGTCCACGAAAATTCCGCCGCCCGCCGCCGGCCCCGTTCGATCAAATCCTCGCGCAGGCGCGGCTGCCGCAGCAGCGATACAATCTGCGCGGTCGCCTCGGATGGATGCTCCGGCCGGAAGGACAGCACATCGTCCCCGCCGACTTCCGGCAGACTCGACGCATCGCTGGAAACCACCGGACATCCCGCCGCCATCGCCTCGAGAATCGGCAGGCCGAATCCCTCGAGCGTGGACGGGAAGAGGAGCAAATCCGCCTGATGAAAAAGGGCGACCAGTTCGTCATCCGCGCAGTGTCCCAACTCGACGACGGACTCCGGACCGATGGCCGCGTGCAGACGCCCCCGCACCGTCTCATCGAGACGCGCGCCCACGCGGATCAGCGCCACGGGGCCAATGGCGTTCCGCACCGCGCCGAGCACGTCCGGCAGAATGCGCAGATTTTTCCGCCGAAGGGTGCTGCCGACGCTGAGGACGCGCGGGCACTGCGGGAGCACGAGCCCCCGACGCAGCGCGCCGGGTCTCGCGAATTGCTCCGCCCGCACACCGAGCGGGAGCACCTGCACGTTTCGCTCTTCGCGGAGAAACGCGGTGATCGCGCGTGCGGTGTGGGCCGAGTCCGCGAGCAGCAGATCGGCGAGGCGGATGTTCGAGACTGTCCGGCGGAAACGATCGAGTTGCGCGGGCGTTAGGCCGTCCGGATCCTCCAGCGGCGCGAGATCGTGGACCGTCACGATTTTCACCACGCCGGCAGGGATGCGCTGGAGAAAATGCGCGGAACTGTGATCGAGCACATGCGCGATCTGCGCATCGCCCACGCGGGCCATGAGCCGCGGGAGCCGGAAGTATTTATTCCAGATCCGCAGCAGCCGCGGAGCCTGTCGCGTGGCCGCAGGCGCGTCGCCGAGCGCGCAGCGCACCTCGAACTCGCCGAGGCCGGGCGCGCGGAACTCGCGCTCCAATTCCCGCCAGTACCGATCCATGCTCGCGCAGCCTTCGCTGGGCGGAGTCGGCAGCCAGAGGATCTTGTAGGGCATTCGGATTGCGGTGTAAGAGCGGCGTTGCACCGGACTCAAGCCACGAGCGAACGGCCGGACAAGCCTGCATCCGAAATCCACTCCGACCATCCGCCAAATCCGCTTGCGCATCGCCTTCGCCACACTTTCCGAAAATCCGGACAAGCCCACCGGGTCGCTTGATTTTTTTCAGCAGACGATCACCGGGCTGGCCGCGCGCGATCCAGGGAATGAGTACTTCATCCTCGTCAGCAAGACGAACCGGTACCTCTTCGAGCCGGCTGCGCCGAATGTGCGGCTCATCGAGGCCGGCGCGAGCAATGAGCGGCGCATGCTGCGGATTTTCAGCGAGCAGATCATCATTCCGCGGCTGCTGAAAAAGCACGCGATCGATGTCTTCTTCACCAGCAGCGGCGGCGGCATCGCCCCGGTGTGGATCCCGCGCCGCACGCGACTCGTGCTGGCGGTGTACGCGACTCAGCATCTGCGGAGCGGACTGCGCATCGGGTTCCTGCGCTCGCTCTATCGCCGCTGGCTCGCGATCCCTTCGTTGAAGCGCGCGGCCCGCGTCATCGTGAATTCGCAGGTGTGTCTCGACGAGATCTGCACGCAGGTGGACATCCGGGGCAAGGCGGTGATCATCCATCACGGCATGGATGCGCGGCGATACCACGAAGGTCCGCTGGATGATGCCGAGCGCGCGCGCTTCGATCGCTACGGGCTGCGCAAGCCTTACGTGCTTTTTCTCTCGACGATCTATTTCTACAAAAATGCGCACACGCTCGTGGAGGCATTCGGAAAATTCATCGCCGCGACCGGTCTGCCGCATGAGCTGGTCTTCGTCGGCAGGCTCGATCCTTTCAATCGCGACGGCGGCGACTACGGCGACATGCTGCGCGGGATCGC
>JBDSAR010000448.1:0-3433 GCA_039922035.1 Chthoniobacteraceae bacterium | reverse complement strand
CCCGTGGAAATCTACTCCGAGGAACGAGTCCGCCAGTTCGACGCCATGAACAACGGGCCGCTTAAAGGTCGCAAGCTCCGCTTCCGCAAAACCAAATGAGGGTTTTTCTCGACGCCAACATTTTGTTCTCGGCGTCGTTTCCGAAGTCAGCGCTCCGCGAGTTTCTGGACGGACTTGGAACCGTTTCCGAACTCGTCACGAGCCAGCACGCCGTCGAGGAGGCGCGCAGGAACATTGCCGCAAAGCGGACGGCGAATTCAGCGGCTCTGGAATCCTTTCTCCTCAAAGTTCAGTCGTTCGCCGTCGAATCGTTCAAATTGGACGTGAAGCTCGCCGACAAGGACATTCCCATTCTCTGCGGAGCCATCGCATCGGACTCAGACTTTCTGCTGACCGGTGACAAGAAGGACTTTAGCCCACTCTACGGAAAGAAAATCCAGGGTGTGAAAGTTGTCAGCGTGGAAATGCTCGTGGACGAATTGATCGAACGCAAAATTCTTGCAGACGATTAGCGTGCGCTCGCATCCATCAAAAAGACGGCTTCGTTGAGCCGTTTTTTAGCGCCATGTCGCGAAAGGTTTATTGAACTAAACCGCCTTCGGCGGAGCGCTGTGAGTCTGTCGTGAGAGTCACGCGGGTTGATGGTTCGTAAGCGGTGTGTGCTGACTGGAGGATGACGCGTTCGGAGCGGTGGCTTGGTTGAGCCGGATTCAGGCGGGTATGACCAAAAGGGATGCTGTGGGACGCGAGGTGCGAGACTGGCGGCCTATGACTCCACTCCGTCAAAAACTCATCGATGAGCTCGACTTGCGCGGGCTCTCCCCACTCACCAAACAGCAATACGTCAGAGCCGTGGAGCGGCTCGCGCAGCATTGGAAGGCTTCGCCAGACACGCTCGATGATGGGCAGCTCAAGGCGTGGCTGCTGCATCTGATTCGCGAACGCGGACTCCAGTTCAACACCGTCAACGTGCATGTCGCTGCGCTGCGCTTCTTCTACGAGACGGTGCCCGGGCGTCCGTTTTGCGCGGTGGCCGCGTCGCTGCCTCGGATGAAGCGCGCAGTCAAACGCCCTCAGGTGTATTCGCAGGCGGAGTTGGAGCGGCTGTTCGCCGCGCCGCGGCTGAACCCGAAGCATCGCGTGTTGCTGATGACGGCCTACGCGGCGGGTCTGCGCGTGAGCGAACTGTGCCGGCTGACTCCGCAGGACATCCTCAGCGGGCGGATGCAAATCCGGGTCGTCGAGGGCAAGGGGCGCAAAGATCGCTACACGGTGCTCTCCTCACGGCTGCTGGAGGAGTTGCGCGACTACTGGCGCCGGTATCGGCCGGTGCGGTGGCTTTTCCCGGCGCAGCCGCAGCAGGAACGGCCGATCACTCCGAGGACGGCGCAGCGGGTGTTCGGGCGTGCAGTGGCGCTGGCGCGCCTCGATGAACGCGGCGGGATTCATGTGCTGCGGCACTGTTTTGCCACGCACCTGCTGGAGGCGGGCATCGAGCTGCCGGTCCTCCAGCGGCTGCTCGGGCACCGCAGTCTCTCGGTGACGGCGACGTATCTGCATGTCGCCAATGTGCGGCTCTCGCAGGTGCGCAGCCCGTTTGACCTGATCGATCTGCACGCCATCCAGCCCGCCTGAACGATGACGGCGTGCGCCTGTCCGGCGCGCGGGCAGTCTCCGACTTTGGCGACGGTCTTCGGCACGGTCCTCGCCGGGCGAGCCGAGCCGATGCCAGCGCATCATTGGCGGGTGCTCCGCGCCATCGTCCAGTGCCGCACGGCGGCGCTGGGCGGACATCACTACCGCTGCGGGGACTGCGGGGCCGGGCATTTCGTCCCGCACTCGTGCCGCAACCGCCACTGCCCGGCCTGCCAGGGGGCCAATGGCGCAGATTGGATGAACCGCCAGTGCGAGTCGCTGCTGCCCGTGCCGTATTTCCATGTGGTCTTCACATTGCCCCACACGCTCAACGCGCTGGTGGCGCAAAATCAGGCCGCGCTTTACAAGCTGCTCTTCGACGCGGCCAGCGCCACGCTGCTCGCGTTCTTTGAGCGGGAACTGGACGCGCAGCCGGGCATCACCGCCGTGCTGCACACCTGGAGCCAGACGCTGCTCGATCACTATCATCTCCACTGCATTGTCACCGGCGGCGGTCTGCGCACCGACGGTCGCCGGGCGGCCAAGCCCCCGCACTGGCTCTTCCCGGTGCGGGCATTGTCGCAAATGTTCCGCGCCAAGTATCGCGACGGCCTGCGCGCGCTCTTCGCGGCCGATGCACTCGGCTGCCACGGCCAGCTCGCACCGCTGCGCGACGCCCCCGCCTTTCACCGCTGGCTCAACGAAGTCTGCCGCGGGCCGTGGGTGGTTTATGCCAAGCGACCCTTTGCCGGGCCGCGCACGGTGCTCGCCTACCTCGCGCGCTACACGCACCGCACCGGCATCACCAACCAGCGGCTCGAAAGCTTCGACGGCGAACGCGTCACCTTCCGCTACAAGGATTACGCCGATCACGCACGCCGCAAGCAGATGACTCTCACACGCGAGGAGTTCACCCGCCGCTTCCGCCTGCACATCCTGCCGCCGCGCTTCGTCAGGCTCCGCCACTACGGACTGCTCTCCAACCGCAACCGCAGCCGCAGGATCGCCAGCGCACGCGCAGCCATCCGCCCTGCCGTGCGGATGCGATGCCAGCCGCCTCCACCTCCGCCAGCTCCGCCGCCGAGGTGCCCACAGTGCGCAGGCGAAAACCTCGTGCTCATCCACATCTCCCGATTCGCACGCACGACAAAACCGCCCGACTCCTCGTGAACACCAGTCGCAATCTTACTCATCTGCATTCGCCCAACCGCAGCCTCGTCCGCGGAGGCTCCCTCCTGTGCCCAAGACAAAAAAGCACCCGGCGGAAGCCTCCTTCCGGGCACTTCAAAACATCCTGCACCAGCGGCAAATGCGGCATTCATCCAAACGTTCCCTGCACACCGCTGCGCTTCGCAGGCCAGACCATCCTTTCCACATTCTGCCCCTCAGCGTTCCCAGGATACTTTCCCCTGCATCACTCGTAGTCAGGACGCCAGCGGCTCGGCGGCTTCGTCCAATGGCGGAGTATCCAACGTGGCCCTCACGCCCGCTCCAATCCGCACGCACATACCCAAGGCCACGTCGGATACTCCGCTATGAATTTGGCGACACGGAATCACGCCGCCCTTTTGCTCACGTCGCGAGGTTCGATGGAGCGTTCGACGAACGCCACAAAATCGTCATCCTGAAAAACTTTCGAGCGTTCCCACACCGAGCGCGGAATCGGGCGGGAGAAGAACTGCCGGAAGCCCGTGCCGCCACACCGCGCTCCTCCGGCATTCAGCATCCAGCATTCACCATTCAGCATTCAAAATTTCCCATCCCCCCGTCCCATGAGCCGATGGGATGACCCTTCCAC
>JBDSAR010000447.1:0-4429 GCA_039922035.1 Chthoniobacteraceae bacterium | reverse complement strand
TCCTCGATGGTCTGCTTGCGCGTGTCCACGTAGGTGCCCTGGAAAATGCCGGGCAGGAATCCGCTCTGCCAGTTCTGCGATTCCTGGATCGGATAGCCGGGGCACAGCGAGACGAAGCCGGGGAGGTTTTGGTTCTCCGTGCCGAGGCCGTAGGTGATCCACGAGCCCATGCTCGGGCGAGGGAGGCGGGAGTCGCCGCAGTTCATCAAGAGCAGCGATGGCTCGTGGTTCGGCACGTCGGCGTGCATCGAGCGGATGAAGCACATGTCGTCCACGTGCTCCGCGGTCTTCGCGAAAAGTTCGCTGACCTCAATGCCGGACTTGCCGTATTTTTGAAACGAGAACGGCGACTTGAAGGCGTTCGTGGTCTTGCGCTCGGTGGGCAGCTTGTTCGGGATTTCCTTGCCGTGCCACTTGGTGAGTTCGGGCTTCGGGTCAAAGGTGTCCACCTGCGACGCGCCGCCATTCAGGAAGATGTGGATGACGCGCTTTGCCTTCGGCGCGAAGTGCCACGGTTTGCGGGCGGCGAGGGGATTCGTGCTGGAGATCTGCTCCACCGCCGAAGCGCCCGCGGGGCCGAAGATGCCGGTCTCGCCGAACATCCCGCCGAGCGCAAGCATGCCCATGCCCATGCCCGTGCGGCGTACGAAGTCGCGGCGGGTGAGGAAGAGATGTTCGGCTGGCGTGGTGTGGTGATTCATCGGTCGTGCAGTGAATATATTCGGAAAGGCGTGCAGAGCTTATGCGCAATCGCAGATTTTTCCAGTGCGCGCCGGGAAAATGGCGCGCGGCATTATTGCGGACAGCAGACGACGGGCAGGCGCATGGCGTCCTGCCCGTCGTCGGGTTGAGAGATCATGGCACGTAAAGCCATGCGTGGGAATTTTCATCCCGCGGAAATGTGATGCTTGTGCAGCGTATTAAGATCTTACGCCGCAGGTTCAGCGAATGCGCTGGCCCGGATTAGTAACGGTCGCGGCCACCGCCGCCGCCGCCACCACCACCGTAGCCTCCGCCTCCGCCTCCGCCACCAGCACCGCCGCCTCCGCCGCCACGATAGGGACGACGTCCGCCGCCTCCACCGCCGCCGCTGGGACGATCGCCGTAGCCGCCACGATCACCGCGCGGAGGTCCGTCAAAGGAACGCGGGGGGCGATCTTCTTTCGGGCGTGCGATGTTGACCTGCCACTTGCGGCCGTCCACTTCCTTGCCGTTGATGGCTTCGATGACTTTGTTGGCCTCCTCCTCCGAGGACATCGTGACAAATGCGAAGCCGCGCGAACGACCGGTTGCACGGTCGAGCATGAGGCTGCATTCGGTGACGGTGCCGCAGGCGGCACAGGCTTCTTCAATGGCTCCCTCCGTGGTGGCCCACGCGAGGTTGCCGACAAACAATTTGTTGTTCATGGATTACTGTTAACTGTGTTTTTGCCGCAGACCGACATGCGACTCTGGAGAGGCGCTGAACTGACACTTGGCAAAAACGCCAAAGCCCCACACTCGTGACGCTCTGGCGGGTAGCAAGGACTGCCCGGCTGTCTAACGACGGGATGGAATGTGATCAGAAGGGCCGTGGCTGGCAAGCACGATTCCGCGTCGGAAAGGCATGGCTTCCTGCGTCATCCATTTTCAAACGGAGCCACCACGGGATTTTCTCGCCTGATTCCGAGCTCCCGGCAAAGTGCGCGCATGGCGGACTTTTTCCAGACTGGCGCGATCACCACGCTGCACCGACTCGGGCCGCCGAATGTCGCCCGGCTCGAGGCGGAGCTTTGCACGTTTGCGGAGAAAATGCCGATCGCGCTCGTGCTGCCGTGCCATGTGCGCGAACTCGGCACGTCGGCGCTGGATCGGATTCTCGGCGAGCTGAAGGGCGCGAGTTATCTGCGGCAGATCGTGGTCGGGGTTGATGGCGCGGACACTGCGGTGAAGTGGAACCGCGCCCGGAAAATTTTCGGAGTGCTGCCGCAGGAGCCCCTGCTGCTGTGGAACGACGGCCCGCGCATTTCAGCGCTGCTGCGCACGCTCACGCGGCACAATCTTGGCGACGGCCCGGCGGGGAAGGGGCGCAATGTATGGCTTTGCCTCGGCGCAGTTTTTTCCATGGGTCGCGCGCGTGTCGTGGCGATGCATGATTGCGACATCGTGAACTACTCCCGGGAACTGCTCACACGGCTCTGCTACCCGCTCGCGAATCCCGCGCTCGGCTTCGATTTTTGCAAGGGCTACTACGCGCGCGTCTCGGATCGCCTGCACGGGCGAGTCACACGGCTGCTCGTCGCGCCGCTGCTGCGTGCGATGAGCGAGATCATCGGGCCGCATCCGCTGCTGGTGTATCTGGAGTCGTTCCGCTATCCGCTCGCGGGCGAGATCGCGCTGCGCGTGGAACATGCGCGGCACCTGCGCGTGCCGCGCGATTGGGCGCTGGAACTCGGCGTCCTCGCCGGGACTTACCGCCAATGCGCGCCCGGTGCCGTGTGCCAGGCAGAGCTGTGCGACAATTACGATCACAGGCACCAGAGCCTCTCGCCGCGCGATCCGTCGCGCGGGCTGCACAAGGTGGCACGCGAGGTCGCGCTCGCATTTTTCCGGAGCGTCCACGCTGAAGGGGAGGAAATGGATGCCGTCCTGCTCGGCATGCTGCTCCCGTCGTATCAGCGTCACGCCGCTGCTGCGCTGCGGCTGTATTCCGCGGATGCGCTCATCAACAGCCTCGCATACCCGCGGCACGACGAGGAACTCGCCGTGCAGACATTCGTCTGCGCGATTCAGGAGGCGGCCCAGGTTTTTCTCACCGAGACGCCCGGCGATCCGTCTGCGCCGAGCTGGGAGCGTGTTGCAGGGGAGTTCCCCTCTTTTCTGCCGGCCCTGCACGATGCAATCGGCGAGGATAATCGCGCGCGCCTGCCGAAATGAAACGCGCGTGGGCCAAGATTACCCTTGACCATGCCGGAGCAGACCGCGATGTTCCGCGCCCTTTTCACCCGTAACCTTGCATAAATTATGAGCCGAGTCTGTGACATCAATGGAACCAAAGCCCTGAAGGGCCGCAAAATTCACCGTCGCGGTCTCGCGAAGAAGAAAGGCGGCATCGGCCAACACGTCACCGCGACGACCCGCCGTTACTTCCTGCCGAATCTCAAGACCAAGCGCATCTGGGTGCCGGAGATGAAGAAATTCGTGACCGTCAAGCTCACCGCCCGCGCGTTGAAGACCGTCGCGAAAAACGGCGCATACGCCACGCTCAAAAAGGCTGGCATCGTCGCCTAGCCACCCGCTAGACTTCACCCCACCCAACTATCATGGCATACACCGTCGTCAGCAAAAAATCCGGCAAGACCTACCACCTCCACGCCCGCAAGCAGAAGCTCAAGGGCGGTCAGGAAGTCACCCTTTACTACTTCGGTGGTGAGGCCAAGGAAGGCGCGATTGACGCCCTGCCCGCGGGCATGGAAGTCATGGAAAACGAGCGCACCGGCCTGCCGATGCTCCGCAAGATCAAGTAGCACCGCGCGGACATTCCCATTTGAACGCTGGCGGCTGGGAGCTTGTCTCCGAGCCGCCAGTTTCATTTTCAAACCACACACGCAATGAGCCAGAAACGCATTCCCGTCACCATCCTCACCGGCTTCCTCGGCGCAGGAAAAACCACGCTCCTCAACTACATCCTCAAGGAAAATCACGGCTACAAGTTTGCCGTCATCATCAATGAGATGGGCAAGATCGGTGTGGACGGTGCGCTCGTGGAAAAGACGGATGACGACATCCTCGAACTCAACAACGGCTGCGTGTGCTGCTCGGTGCGCAAGGATCTGGTCGCCGGTGTGCAAAAGCTGCTGAAGCGCGGTGGCTTTGACTACATCCTCGTCGAGACCACCGGTGCGGCTGACCCGCAGCCGGTCGCGCAAACTTTCCTGAACATTCCGCAACTCCAGAATGTTGTGATGCTCGACTCGATCATCACCGTCGTGGACGCCGAGCAGATTGAGAAGCAGATGAAGGCGCAGGAAACGGCGCGTGAGCAGATTGCGATGGCCGACTTCATCCTCCTGAACAAGACCGACCTCGTGGACGAGGCGCAGCTTGTGAAAGTCGAGGGCATCATCCGCGAACTGAACCCGCACGCCCGCTCCATCCGCACGAACCAGTCGCAGGCGAACCTCAAGGAACTGCTCGACATGAACGCATTCGACCTCGACAAAAAACTCGAGCTCGACCCCGCGTTCCTCGACGAGATGCGCAACCGGCATCACCACGACATCAACAGTTGCTCGTTCACTTTTGAAAAACCGATGGTCATCGAGAAGCTGGAGTTCTTCATCCAGGAGATGAGCGAGAAGGAGCAGATCTACCGCAGCAAGGGCTTCCTCAGCATCGCCGGAAATCCGCGCCGTGCGATTTTCCACGGCGTGAACAACCGCTTCACGCT